>NZ_JAESLN010000036.1:0-69684 GCF_017892645.1 Staphylococcus sp. GDY8P54P
CTACCCTTATATCGTAAATATCAGGTAGCCATAAACATTTTGTTTTTTTCACTGTCTACTTGACAGGGTGCAGTTCAAAAATGACGGATTAGTCCTTTTTATTATAAGCGTGCTACGATTTTGCTCGTACATGCTTGCCTGGGAATATGACTCGAGCCTGTAGTCTCTCGTTCATATCATTTCACTAGGCGTCAGTACATAACAAAATCACCATGAAATTTTGTTGTAGCAGAAGACTAACAAATTTCGTTATTTTACGTGTACTGTGTATTATATTACTATATTAATTAATTAGTAATTAAATCAAGAAATGGGGACTGATTATGAAATTAGGAAATTTCAAGATACATTACCTGAACGGTGGCATTACAAATATTGATGGTGGAGCGATGTTTGGTGTGGTTCCGAAAGTTTTATGGGCTAAAAAATATGAGCAAAGTGAGGAAAATCGGATTCCATTACCTACACATCCAATTTTAATACAAACGGAAGAATTTAACTTTATTATTGATACTGGTATTGGTAATCATAAGCTTACCGAAAAAGAGCGTAAAATATTTGGTGTGCATTATGAAAGTAATATAGAAGAAGATTTAAAATTATTTAATTTGACAACGAATGATATTGATTATGTTTTAATGTCACATTTACACTTTGACCATGCGTCAGGATTAACTGATAGTGAAGGGCGTGCAGTTTTTAAAAATGCGATTCATGTTATTCAACAAGATGAATGGCATGAGTTTGTTAGCCCAAATATACGAAGTAAATCAACTTATTGGCAGAAAAATAATGGTGATTTCACCGATAAATTATTGCTGTTTGAAAAAGAAATTGAAATCGTCAAAGGGATTAATATGTATCATACTGGTGGCCATAGTTACGGTCATTCTATTATTACAGTAGAAAATGCAGGAGAAAAAGCAGTACATATGGGAGATATTTTTCCTACAGTCGCACATAAAAATCCACTGTGGGTAACTGCTTACGATGATTATCCAATGCAGTCTATAAGAGAAAAAGAACGCATGATACCTAGATTCATTTTAGAAAATTACTGGTTTTTATATTATCATGATGTAAATTACTTTGCTGTAAAATTTAATCAAAAGGAACCATCTGAAATCGAGCATTACATTACAAGAGAATAAAATAAAAGGTTAAAGTTTTGAACATTTGAAATAGCACTATATCTTAACTAAAAATACAATCAATGTCTTCATAGTTTGAGCAGTAATATAGTTTATTTCTTTCATTGTAATCATCTCAGTGTAGTCGACAAATATTTTCTACATGATACAAGTGTGTTCATAACTTTAACCGTTTATCATTTACATTCAATGATGTTTATCACTTCACCAGTTTTAGCGTCGGCATAAAAATCATAATAAGTGCGTTTGCCATTATGAAGGGTAGTGATACCACCTTGAAAGACTTCTAATTGATCGCCAGCATTTTGATACATTATCGTTTCATTTAGTATGTAAGAACCTACAACATTCATAAAATAAGTTTTTACATCTGTAATAATAGCTTCTGGATTACGATTTTGTAGTTGCTTTTGACGCGTATAAAAATAAATTGATCCAACAATAGTTGTTATTGAAATTAAGCCGATGAAGAACCAACTTTTTTTATTCAACATATTACAATCTACCCCCAATAAATTCATATTTATAGTTTACCATAATGAAGATGATATAATAAATATTAAGGAGTGAATGACATTGAGTATAGACAAAAGTAAAACATTATCAAGAATGAAAATATTAACAGAATTACATGGAGCGCCAGGATTTGAAGATGATGTTAAATCATATTTGAAATCTGAAATGTCACCGTATGTAGATGACTTTGTATACAATCGAATGGGCGGCTTTTATGGAGTTAAGAGAGCTAAATCTAAAAATTCAAAGAAAATAATGGTTGCTGCTCATATGGACGAAGTGGGCTTTTTAATAACGCACATCACAGATAATGGGCTCTTACAATTCACGAATTTAGGTGGAGTAGCGACTGATATATGGCAAGGTCAAAGACTAAAAGTTAAAACAAGAAACAATGAAGAAGTCATAGGAGTCGTAGCGAATATACCGAAACATTTTAGGACAGGTAACGAAGGTGCACCAAAAATTGAGGATCTATTATTAGATATAGGTTGTGAAAGTGTACAAGATGTTATCAATCGAGGCATTCAAATTGGTGATACTATTGTTCCAGACACACCGTTCACACAGTTATCAGAGCATAGGTTTGCTAGTAAAGCGTGGGACAATCGTTATGGTTGTTTATTAGGTATAGAATTATTAGAATTATTAAAAGACGTAGAGCTAGATTTTGATTTATATGTTGGTGCAAATGTTCAGGAAGAGGTAGGGTTAAGAGGTGCAAAAGCCTCTGCTGAATTAATCGATCCGGATGTAGCTTTTGTAGTAGATTGTTCGCCAGCAAATGATATGAAAGGAAAGCAAAATCTTTCCGGTGAATTGGGTCAAGGGACATTGATTCGTATAAAAGATGGTACGATGATACTAAAACCAACGTTTAGAGATTTTCTATTAGATTTAGCAAATAAATTTCAAATTCCATATCAATATTATATGTCTCCAGGCGGTACAGATGGAGGAGAAATTCACAAAGCAAACATTGGTATTCCAACTGCAGTTATTGGTGTTTGTGCACGCTATATTCACAGTACAAATGCAGTATTTGATTTTCGTGATTATGACGCTGCAAGAAACTTAATATTACAATCAGTTAAAAATTTAGATGACGAAATAATAAATACTTTACAGTATAAATAATGTTTTGGAGTGATTAGATGGAACAATTAGAAAATGAACAACAATTTTTAGAATTTAAAAGAGGGGACACTGTATTTTTATTTACTGCTGATTGGTGTCCAGATTGTAAAGTGATTGAACCAGACTTACCACAACTTGAAGCGAAGTATACAAATTATAAATTTGTATCAGTGGATAGAGATAAATTTATAGATATTTGCATTGAACATGGTATTATGGGCATTCCTAGCTTTTTAGTATTTAGTAATGGACAACAAATTGGAAGTTATATTGGAAAAGAGCGTAAATCCATTGAACAGATAGATAATTTTTTAGCTTCTTTATAAACATAAAGTGAATGAATCTTATTAAGTGCACGATAAAAATATACCCTTAGAACTTACTTTTTTTCTGTTCCTAAGGGTATATTTATTGTAAACTGTATAAAGACACGTAAATAGGAGTGTTAACGATGAATGTCTTTCAAATGAGAGATAAATTAAAAGATAGATTAAAACATTTAGATGTCAAATTTAGTTTTAATCGTGATGAAGAAACGCTACGCGTATCTAGAAATGATAATGGCAAAGGTGTCACTGTCAAACTTTCAACAATTGTAGCGAAATATAAAGAACAAAAAGAAAATATTGTAGATGAAATTGTATATTATGTCGAAGAAGCGATTGAACAAATGAAAGGGGAGGCGTTATCTGAAACAGAGAATATTGAGATAATGCCTGTATTAAGGTCGCCTAGTTTTGATAAAAAAGACAAAGAAGGTAATTCATTTGTTATAGATAAACATACTGCAGAAACTAATATTTATTATGCAGTAGATTTAGGAAAATCTTATCGCTTGATAGATGAGCAAATGTTAGAAAAATTAAATCTTACTAAACAACAAGTGAAAGAAATGGCTTTATTTAATGTTCGAAAACTTGAAAACAAATATAAAACCGATGAAGTTAAGGGTAATATCTTCTATTTTGTAAATTCAAATGATGGTTACGATGCCAGTAGAATTTTAAATTCTACCTTTTTAAATGACATACAAGCGCAATGTGAAGGTGAGATGTTGGTGGCAGTACCGCATCAAGACGTGTTGATTATTGCTGATATTCGAAATAAAACAGGTTACGATGTTATGGCACACTTAACGATGGAATTCTTCACGAAAGGATTAGTTCCAATTACGTCACTTTCATTAGCTTATGATAATGGACATTTTGAGCCAATATTTATTTTGGGCAAAAATAATAAACAAAAAAGAAACCCAAATGTCATCCAAAGATTAGAAGCAACTCGAAAACAATATGAAAATAAAGATAAGGAATAAGGAGTTAAAAAAATGAATTTATTTTACAATAAAGAAGCTGTAGGAGATGTAGCTTTTTTACAAATTGAGCCCGCAACAGGCGAATTTACGTATGAGACGAAGAATGATGTAGTAGCAATTCGTCAAGATAACAAGATTGTAGGTTTTAATATATTCAATGCATCAAAAGTGTCAGATATTGATGGAAATGGACATATAAAATTGGATGAGAAGTTAATTCAGGACTTACAACAAGCAATTAAAAATGCTGGTTTCACGTTTGAACTAAATGCAGATTTATCACCAAAATTTGTTGTTGGTTATGTTGAAACTAAAGAAAAACACCCTGATGCTGATAAATTAAGTGTATTGAATGTAGATGTAGCAACAGAAAAGCTACAAATTGTTTGTGGTGCGCCGAATGTTGAAGCAGGGCAAAAGGTCGTTGTTGCAAAAGTAGGTGCAGTAATGCCTAGTGGAATGGTTATTAAAGATGCAGCCTTACGCGGTGTAGATTCAAGTGGAATGATTTGTTCTATGAAAGAATTAAATTTACCAAATGCACCACAGGAAAAAGGTATTATGGTATTGTCTGATGAATACAAAGTTGGACAGGCATTTTTTGAAGAATAGAAGGAGGTAATGTCCGAATGAGCTGGTTCGACAAATTATTTGGAGAAGAAAATGATCCTAATAAAGACTATCTAAATAAAAGAAACCAACGACGTCAAAAGAGTCAAGAACATCAAGACACATTACTTCCTCAAAATAACGATGTTTATGAGAGACCTAAAGGGAAATTTAGATTTCCAATGCGTGTTTTAGAAGAAAATAGTGAAACTGAGGACGCTATTAATGGAAAATCAGAAAATGAATTTAAAAATTCTGACCATAAATCAACTAGTCACCATACTGAGAATCACAGTCATAGAAGAAGAAGACAAATGGCTAATGAAAATGCTACAGATAAATTTACTCAATCATCTAAAGAATCATATGCAACATCTCGTAGTAAAACAAATGCGTCATTAGATAATGAAGTTCAAAAAGAAAAGAGACAACACAAAGGCAAAAGAACAAGAATTCAAACAGACGTTTTAGGTGGTACTGGACGTGAAAATGGTCATAGTACAAAAAGACATGAGCCCACTACCCCTCAATATCATAAAAGTGAATTTAAAGCTAGCGAGGTTCCGTCAGCTATTTTTGGCACTAAAAAACCACACCCTTTAGAAAATGGTGTGATAAAACCTAATCATCGTTTTAAAGATGATAATGAAAATAAAGTGCAAGAAGAACGCAAATCAAATTCTAATAATGACCATAATGACACTGCTGAAACAACGTTTGCTCAACCTTCTCAAGTTGATAGCGAACAACCATCAGCTAAAAAGAGCAATGAACAACTACAAGATAAGTCGATACAACAAGAAAATGTATCACAAGCTACTACTACTCCAAAAAAGAATAATACCATCAATATAGAAAATATCTATGCTTCTCAAATTGTTGAAGAAATTCGTCGCGAACGTGAACGTAAAGTGCTTCAAAAACGTCAATTTAAAAAAGCATTGCAACAGAAGCGTCAAGAAAATCAACAAAATGATGAAGATACAATTCAAAAAGCAATTGATGAAATGTATGCACAGCAAGCAAAACAATATATTGGAGAAAGTTCATTAGATGGTGCACAAAATAAAATTAGTGATACAGACTATTCAACAAAATCGTCTGGTGAAGATGCAACGGATGAACATGATACAACTGACCAAATTGATACGTCACAATACAATTATCAAGAAATTAATTTAGACAATATAAGTAATGTACATAACATTAATGACTCTGACGATGTTTCAAATACAAATGAAAATCAAACAGAAAATGTAGAAACAGCATCAAATCTTACAGAATCATCAACGAATCATGCTAACGATGAAACAAATCTTTCTCAAGATATTGATCATGCAGATATAGACAATCATTTGCACCAACATGACGAAAATTCAAATGGAACTATTGATAATACTGGTATTTCGGAAGCTACCTATAGAGAAATTTCAGATAATCAAAAAGATACGACACAAAATACAGTTGATTTGACTCAACAAACTAATAACAATGAACGAAAAACGTCACAAAGTGAAAATGATGATGTATTAGATCATACATCATTGCATACTAAACATCATTTTGAAAAAGAAGATGAGCAATATGTAGATGAGTCTAATGATATTAATCAGAATGAATCACGGAATGAAGAAGATTCATCAGCTTCAACTGAAGCGAATGAAAATGGTGAAGAAACAGTTGTTAATGACGTGCAAATGTCAGAGAATAACGAAAATGAAGCACAACAAGATCATGTTAAAACAAACGCTAAAGTGAATAGTGATGAACAAAACAATCAACAACATAAAAATACAATCAACTCGAAAGGAAGCAAACCAAAACCTTTCAATGTAGTAATGACACCATCTGACAAAAAAAGAATGCTTGATGCCAAGAAAAATCTTAACGACACACATGCTTTTGTGAACTCAAATGATACTGAATTACAACAATCAGATGAAAAAATAGATAAAACGGCACAAAGTGAAAAAGATGAATCAACTGCTGCATTTAATCAACAAATGCAAACTGAAACTAACCTGGAAGAACATAATTCTAATGCTAATGAGTCAAAAGATACGTTTATAAATACGGAATCTGAAACGTTGACTGAGGATGAAGAAGTAGCATCCAGCATAGATGACAAAAATGAAGTTATAAGTCACAGGTATAATGGACAACCACAAAATGCCGAAACCAATCATGTGGATAAACATTCTGTAGATGCTACCGTTTCTCATAAATCAAATTCTGTGAATCAGCAGAACCAAAGCATGCAAGCATCCCAAGAAAGCAAAACAACTATACGAAAAGGTCCAAATATTAAACTTCCGAGTATTGATTTACTGGATGAACCTAAGGTCCATGAAGTAGATAATCAGTGGATTGAAGAAAAGAAACAAGAATTAAATGAAGCATTTTACTATTTCAATGTACCTGCGGAAGTTCAAACTGTTACAGAAGGGCCAAGCGTGACTCGTTTTGAATTATCTGTAGAAAAAGGTGTAAAAGTATCAAGAATCACTAACTTACAAGATGATATTAAAATGGCGTTAGCAGCAAAAGACATACGTATTGAAGCGCCTATTCCAGGTACAAATTTAGTAGGTATTGAGGTGCCAAATCAGTCTTCAACACCTGTTAATTTACGTTCTATCATAGAAGATAATACTTTTAAAAATGCTGAATCTAAATTAACAGTTGCTATGGGACTTAGAATTAATAATGAGCCGTTAGTTATGGATATAGCAAAAACGCCTCATGCATTAATTGCTGGTGCTACAGGTTCAGGTAAATCAGTATCTATTAACAGCATTTTAATGTCATTATTGTATAAAAATCATCCCGAGGAGCTAAGATTATTACTTATCGATCCTAAGATGGTTGAGTTGGCACCATATAATGGTTTGCCACATTTGGTATCTCCTGTTATTACAGATGTTAAAGCTGCTACACAAAGTTTAAAATGGGCAGTGGAAGAAATGGAACGTCGTTATAAAGTATTTGCTAAATATCATGTTAGAAATATTACTGCATTTAATAAAAAGGCAAATTATGAAGATAGAATGCCAAAAATTGTTATAGTAATAGATGAATTAGCTGATTTAATGATGATGGCGCCACAAGAGGTTGAACAATCAATTGCACGAATTGCACAAAAAGCACGCGCATGTGGAATTCATATGTTAGTTGCAACACAAAGACCATCTGTAAATGTAATTACAGGGCTAATCAAAGCGAACATACCGACACGTATTGCTTTTATGGTATCTTCAAGCGTAGATTCACGTACAATTTTAGATAGTGGTGGAGCAGAACGCTTATTAGGTTATGGAGATATGCTCTACCTAGGAAGTGGAATGAACAAACCAATACGTGTCCAAGGAACTTTCGTTTCTGATGAAGAAATTGATGATGTCGTTGATTTTATAAAACAGCAACGTGAACCTGATTATCTTTTTGAAGAAAAAGAATTGTTGAAAAAAGTAGAAAGTCATCCGCAAGATGACTTATTCGACGATGTATGTCGATTTATGGTACAAGAAGGACATATTTCTACTTCACTGATACAAAGACATTTCCAAATCGGTTATAATCGAGCTGCTAGAATTGTAGACCAATTAGAACAGTTAGGTTATATTTCGGAAGCAAATGGTTCTAAACCCAGAGATGTGTATATCACTGAGTCTGATTTAAATGATAATTAATATAGAGATAAAGGAGTGTTACAATGACACATTACCATTTTGTCGGCATTAAAGGTGCCGGAATGAGTTCATTAGCACAAATCATGCATGATCTTGGAAATGAAGTACAAGGGTCAGATATTAAGAATTATGTTTTTACAGAAGTCGCATTAAAAAATAAAGGTATAAAAATTCTCCCTTTTGATGCAGATAATATTAAGGAAGATATGGTCATTGTTCAAGGTAATGCATTTCCTGATACGCATGAAGAAGTTGTACGCGCGCATGATTTAAATTTAGAAGTGATTCGTTATCACGATTTCTTAGGTCATGTTATTAACCAATATACTTCAGTTGCTGTAACAGGTGCGCATGGTAAAACATCAACAACTGGTTTACTATCACATGTTATGAATGGAGATAAAAAAACATCCTTTTTAATTGGTGACGGTACTGGATTAGGTATTCCAGCTAGTGATTACTTTGCTTTTGAAGCATGCGAATACCGTAGACATTTTTTAAGTTATCATCCGGATTATACAATTATGACAAATATTGATTTTGATCATCCAGATTATTTTAAAGATGTGCATGATGTTTTTAATGCCTTTCAAGAAATGGCGCAAAATGTAAAAAAAGCAATTATCGCATGGGGAGATGATCCATATCTTCGTGATTTAAAAGCAGATGTACCTATTTATTATTATGGATTTTCTGAAAATGACGATATTTATGCGGATAATATTCAAATTAGTGAGAAGGGTACACAATTTGATGTTTATATTAATAATAATTTTTATGATACCTTCTTATCTCCACAATTTGGAGACCATAATATCTTAAATGGACTTGCTGTAATAGCAATCAGTTATTTAGAAGGATTGAACGTTGATAATATTAAAGAAGCGTTAGAAACATTTGGTGGTGTAAAACGTAGATTTAATGAAACTAAGGCAGGTAAACAAGTATTAGTAGATGATTATGCTCACCATCCAAGAGAAATTAGTGCTACAATTGAGACAGCACGAAAAAAATATCCTAATAAAGAAGTTATAGCTGTTTTCCAACCACATACTTTCAGTAGAACACAAGCTTTTTTAGAAGAATTTGCTGAATGTTTAAGTCTTGCGGATAAAACATTTTTATGCGAAATTTTCGGCTCAATAAGAGAAAACAATGGCGAACTAACTATTCAAGACTTGGTTGAAAGGGTAGATGGTTCTACACTTATTGATGAGCAAAGTGTAAATACTTTAGAACAATATGAAGATGCGGTTATCTTATTTATGGGTGCAGGCGATATACAAAAAATCCAGCGCGCATATATGGAAAATATCGGTGTAACTACCTCATTTTAATATGTTTATGTTAAAATGATGTGGGTATTTATATTAAATAACAACATATGTTTTTTTAGGAGGCGTTTTTAATGGAATGGATTTTACCTATAGCTGGAATAATTGCAGCGATTGCTTTTTTAGTGTTATGTATAGGAATCGTTGTTGTATTACTTTCAGTTAAGAAAAATTTAGATCACGTTGCTAAAACTCTTGATGGAGTTGAAGGACAAATTCAAGGGATTACACGTGAGTCTACTGATTTACTTCATAAAGCGAATCGCTTAACTGAAGATATTCAAGATAAATCAGAACGTTTAAACTCTGTCGTTGATGCTGTTAAAGGTATCGGTGATTCAGTTCAAACATTAAATGGTTCTGTTGATCGAGTAACAAACTCAATCACGCACAATATTTCTCAAAATGAAGATAAAATTTCTCAAGTTGTACAATGGTCAAATGTTGCAATGGAAGTTGCTGACAAATGGCAAAACAGAAGAAATCGTAGAGAAAGTGCAAATTATAAAACAAGTAGCGTAGCAAATGATGCAAATCACAGCTATACTACACGTGTTGACCATTAATCATTTATATACTTAAAAAACAAATGCACTTAAATGAGGTATAAACTTATTTAAGTGCATTTGTTATAGGAGGCATTCAAATATGAAGTACTATAATCGAGATGATTACGAAAGAAATTTAGAAAGTTATGAAGTACCAGAATATTTTACATCCGGTGCTAGAAATGTGTTTGTTTATGGATTTATAGTAGGTGCTGTGATAGGTTCGGCTGTAGGATTAGTGTCTATTAGTAAATCACGTCAAAGTGAGAAATCCGTTCCTAAAAGTAATAAAACATTCAAATCAAATGTAGTTAAAGAAGCTGAAAATGACAAACTAGAAGCAGAACGTCAAGTTGCGCATATTAAAGAAAAAGCAATTACAAACAATGAATTAGGTGCGCAAAAAGTTGCAATTCAACAAGAGACGGCTACTCACAACTTATCTGATACGTCACCACAAGCACAAGATACATTAACTGAACAACAATCGGATGAAACATCAGAAGGCTTGAATAATATTGATGAACAAGTACAACCAACTGATAGTGAAAAGAATGCTCAAAAAAATGCAATCAAGAAAGAGTCAGAAACACATCATTTAGCTAATTCTACAGTTGCTTCAACGTCTAACGAATCACAAAAAAATGATACAGTATCGGCTACGAAATTAGCCAATGCTGCTGAAGAAAAAAATAAAGCTTTAAAAAATGACCCGACAATTAAGAAAAATACAACTGAACTTGTAACTGAAGAAAGTGTAAAATCTAATTTTAAAAAAGAAGTACCTAATTTAGTTACAAAAAATGACAAGACTGAAGCTAAAGATAGCTTAAATTCAGCAACAATTGCAGATGGTATTACTGCTACGGGATTAGCATTAGCAGCGAGTCAAAAACGTGATGCAATGTCTAAAGACCCAAAAGTAGCTGAAAAAACCGTTAATTTATTAAAACCTGAATCTTTAACAGTCAAAGGTAATCAAGAAGTGCCTAATTTAGTTACAAAGAAATTAGATAATGCAGTTGAAAATAATAATAAAGTAGAAAATTCTGCTGATAAACATGATCAATCTTCAACTAAAAATACACCTCAGGCTGCAGAGCAACGTGTTAAACAAACACATAAAAGTGTGTCGTTTAAAGACGGTATAATTGTACATGATAATGCTGAACAAGGTATTAGTAAGCAAACTTCTAATAATAGTACTGATAGCTCTAATTCTGACAATGAGGTGCCAACATATTCAAAAAATAGATTGCAAAGCAAAAAGACTGAAAAAGCAAAAAGTAAAATAGATAAAAGAACATTTAATGATTAAAACTGTTATGTGATTTTGGAATAAATTCTATAATCAAAAGCAGTCTCGGACATAAATTCTATACTCAAAATAAGAGGGCCAATGCATAATATGGATTGGTCCTCTTTATAGTTAAAATCTTACGTTTTTGACTGTCCATGCTTGGCTAGGATATGGTTCGAGCCTGTAGTCTCTCACTCATAAGATTCCCCTGGGTGTCAGCACATTACAAAATCAGTATAATTGATATTTTGTTATTCAAAAAATAAGGCACTTACGTATAATTTAATAAACATTACTCAACTAAATTAACGAAATGCCTTATATGTGAAATGTATATCTTTACTCAACATACACTGTCAATGGACACTTCAGTACTTATTCCTACAATTATCAGTAAACTAAAAATTAACGAATCAACTACCCGCATTAGATAACATAAGTATAGTTACTTATGTTAAGTGGGGTTTAATATCCTTGCATACGCTGTGATGAGCGTTGGTATAAATTGATTATTTATGGAATAGTGTAAAAATACGGCTAGAAAATAACAGAAAATTCAGTTATCATTAAACGTATTCACTTTAAAAGTGATTTTTTACGTTTGAGACTTGAACTTATATGCAGTTATTGTTAGA
Organism: Staphylococcus sp. GDY8P54P; assembly: GCF_017892645.1. NCBI lineage: Bacteria > Bacillati > Bacillota > Bacilli > Caryophanales > Staphylococcaceae > Staphylococcus > Staphylococcus sp. GDY8P54P. Next base: position 12,235 of record NZ_JAESLN010000036.1, read on the forward strand.
ATTACGTTTAACAAATATTTTATCGCTTTAAAGCAGAATAAAATATCGCTGTAAAATTTTCATAGAGGTGACTAAAATGACAGACAAATTACAAGAATACAGAGATGAAATTGTTGGAATTAATGAACAAATACTAGACCTTTTATCTAAAAGAGGGAAGATTGCACAAAAAATAGGTGAAGAAAAGCGCAAGCAGGGTACAATGGTTTATGACCCTCAACGTGAAAAAGAAATGATTAACCAACTATTAGATAAAAATGAAGGTCCGTTTAATGATAATGTGATTAAACAACTATTTAAAGAAATATTTAAAGCCTCTACTGACTTGCAAAAATCAGAGAATGAAAAACATTTATATGTATCTAGAAAATTGAAACCAGAAGATACGATTGTTCAGTTTGATAATAAAGGTATTATCGGTGACGGTAATAAATCTTTTGTTTTTGGTCCATGCTCAGTTGAATCACAAGAACAAGTAGATACAGTTGCAGCAGATTTACAAGCCAAAGGTGAAAAGTTCATTAGAGGTGGAGCGTTTAAACCTCGTACATCACCTTATGATTTCCAAGGTTTAGGTGAAGAAGGACTAAAAATACTTAAAAATACAAAAGATAAATATGGTTTAAATGTTGTAAGTGAAATTGTAAATCCAGCAGATTTTGAAATCGCTGATCAATATTTAGACGTTTTCCAAATTGGTGCGCGTAATATGCAAAATTTTGAATTATTAAAAGAAGCAGGACGTTCTAATAAGCCAGTATTATTAAAACGTGGATTAGCCGCTACAATCGAAGAATTTATCTTTGCAGCTGAATATATTGCATCGCAAGGTAATGAAAATATAATTTTATGTGAACGCGGTATACGTACATATGAAAAAGCTACAAGAAATACATTAGATATTTCAGCAGTACCGATTTTAAAACAGGGGACACATTTACCAGTTTTAGTAGATGTTACACATAGTACTGGACGTAAAGATATCATGTTACCAACTGCAAAAGCAGGTTTAGCTGTTGGTGCTGATGGTATTATGGCAGAAGTTCACCCAGATCCTTCTGTTGCATTAAGTGATAGCGGTCAACAAATGGATTTAAATGAATTTGAAAAATTCTACAATGAATTAAAACCATTAGCTGATATGTATAACAATAAACAATTAAAATAATTTATATCATACGATGACTTTATAACCTCTATTTTGCATACTAATTATTTAGGTGCATATAGAGGTTTTTATATTTCTTTTTAATAGCAATTTATACTAATATTAATTACTATTTTTGAAAATGATTGTAATAGAAATAAAAACATATACTTAAATAAGATTTAATAAATTATTATGAAATTGACATTATTATGACATTCAAATCAAAATGATTTTACATTTTCGAAAAATATGGTAAACTTTGAAAATGTTATGAAAACAGAGTATAATGATAAAGAAATCGCTTTCAAGGAGGAAGTTTATGACTGTAACAATTTATGATGTAGCTAGAGAAGCAAGGGTATCTATGGCTACTGTTTCGCGTGTCGTAAATGGTAACCAAAATGTAAAACCGGAAACACGAGACAAAGTGAACGAAGTTATTAAAAAGTTGAGTTATCGTCCCAACGCAGTAGCAAGAGGATTAGCAAGTAAACGTACGACGACTGTTGGGGTAATCATCCCAGATATTTCAAATGTGTATTATTCACAACTCGCACGTGGTTTAGAAGATATTGCTACAATGTACAAATATCACTCAATCATATCGAATTCTGATAATGACCCTGGCAAAGAAAAAGAAATTTTTAATAATTTATTAAGTAAACAAGTAGATGGCATTATCTTTTTAGGTGGAACGATATCAGAAGAAATTAAAGAATTGATTAATAAATCATCTGTTCCAGTAGTCGTGTCAGGTACGAACGGTAAAGATGAAGGAATTTCATCAGTCAATATCGATTTCCAAACAGCTGCAAAAGAAATAACAGCGCACTTAATAGAAAAAGGAGCAAAACGTTTTGCTTTTGTAGGCGGAGACTATTCCAAAAAGGCACAAGAAGATGTGTTAGAAGGATTAAAAGAGGTTTTATCAGAAAATCAATTAACATTAGATGAACAATTAGTTTTCAATGGCAATGAGACCTATAAAGATGGTTTACGTGCATTTGACGCATTAAAATCTACTAAACCAGATGCTATTTTATCAATTAGTGATGAACAAGCAATTGGTTTAGTTCATGCAGCACAAGATGAAGGTGTAACTGTTCCAGATGATTTACAAATTGTTAGTTTTAATAACACACGTTTAGTTGAAATGGTTAGACCACAATTATCAAGTGTGATTCAGCCGTTGTATGACATTGGTGCAGTGGGAATGAGATTATTAACCAAATATATGAACGAAGAAGAAATTGATGAACCTAATGTGATTTTACCACATAGAATTGAATACAGAGGTACTACAAAATAAAGTTAATAAAACAGCAGAATTTGGACATAAATTTTATGTAACATGATTTCGTTGTGCAAGTTAAGTAAGAATGAACAGGATTTAAGTGTCACCTGAGCTGCAACTTGTGCAATAGCCCCACTAACTCAACGAACTGAGTAGTGGGGCTTTATCATGTCTGTATTTTTATGTAATAAAATAATGAATACCAATGTTATTTAAACCAACTTAATACTTGAGTTGCATGTTTCATATTGATTTCTGTAATTTCTTTACGTCTAGGTATTAATTGATAATCTAGTTTTTGGTCTTTCCAAGTTGTAGGTAATTCACAAGTAGCATAGGGTGTCCACTTAGCGATCCACTTTTCAGGTAATTCGCCTTGCTGTTGTTGTTCACCAATTAATGCTAAAAAAACATGCGTCCATGCCCTAGGTACAACTTTCCAAATATTGTAACCACCGCCACCAAACATAATTACTTTTCCATCAGTATATTTATCTGCTAATGCTTTAATTTTATAGGGAATTTCATATAGTGCATTTAATGTACAACTCATATATGTGAGTGGGTCTAAATAATGAATATCTACACCGTGCACACTCACAATGATATCAGGTTTGAAAGAGGCAACCACAGGTTCTAATGTTTCATTTAAGACTTCTAGATAAGAATCATCTTCTGTGTAGGGTTCAAGTGGTATATTGACGGTATAACCGAAGCCTTGTTCATTGCCGCGTTCTGTATAGTTTCCCGAACCAGGGAATAAAAATTTGCCTGTTTCATGTATAGAATAAATTAATGCATCGTTGTTAGTGTAAAAGCTCCATTGTGTTCCATCCCCATGATGTGCATCTGTATCTATACACATTACTCGTAAATCATAATGCTTGATGAGATAAGCAATCGTAATTGCCACATCATTGTATATGCAGAAACCATTGGCACGACCTGGCAAACTATGATGTAATCCACCACCTAAATGGCAACCATTGGTGAATGTACCGTCCATAATTTTATCAGCTAAATTAAGGGCACCACCCACAATGCGTGCACTGTGTTTATGCATCATTCTAAACTGTAGTGTATCGCTTCCATCTAAGCCATATTTCTTGGCTTCATTGTCATTTAAAATGCCATGTGATGCACGTCTAATAGATTGTATATAATCATAGCTATGAATCAAATTTAATTCGTCATCTGTAGCGATTCGCGGTTTAACAATGTGTTCAGGTTTTAAATAACCTAAATCACTTAATAGTTCAGTTGTCAGTTTCAATCTCATTTGATTGAAAGGATGTTGATTACTAAAACGGTATTGTAAGATTTCGTTTGAATAAACAAAACCAGTTTTTTGGGTATTGCTCATATTGATTTAACTCCCCTTTAAAAGAAAAAGCGATTCTTGTATCTTAAATCATCGAATGCTTGTAATTGATCAATGGAAATGCGTGCACCTATTCTTGCCATTAAACAATTTGCTGGATGACTAGTGATTTCAGGATCATCTGTAGCAAAAATTTCTAGGCCCCCATAACCCATTAATTTTTGCATTAATTTTTTATAAGCAAAAACATCTAGACCAGAATTTTTTAAATCCCAATGCCAATAATACTCAGTAGTTAAAACGATATAATCTTCATATTCATCAGCCGCCAAACTTAAACGAATGAGTTTACTGCCTAAATGTAAATGTCGATAAGGTAAACTGATTTCTATCGCACCCAGTTCAATTAAATACTCAAGGTTACCATCAGACCAACGTTCTAATGGATCAGGATAGTGATAAGTGACATAACCTACAATATGGTCATGCTTTCTAATCACAAAAATTCTACCTTCTTTTAATTCACTAATTTCTTTTATAGCTATAAATTGATCGTTAGGTTGTCGAAAAGCAGAAAGTCCATCATCAAAAGTCATAAGTTCAAGATTTTCTCTAGAGACAGGGCCTTCTATTATAAATGTACCTTCGTCCAAATGAAATGTTTGAAATTGATACGTTTTTATATGTTCCATTTTTTCACTCCAAACGACTGTAGATGAATGTCATATTCACCCTTTAATACTTTTAGTATAAGTGATTTCGGAGGAAATTAACACGAAAATGTATCCGTTTACACCAATTATTTTGAAAATTGTGAATTTGTTAGTTATAATATGCATTAAGCATTCGATTTCATTAAGAGGGGGATTTAGAATGAAAGTAGAAGTATATAAAGGGGAAGAAGGAAATTTTAACCTTCAAAACTATGAGAAACAATACAACAACTTTGATTGGAAAGAGGTCGAAAAAGCATTTTCATGGTATGACACAGGTAAAGTGAATATGGCGCATGAATGTATCGATCGCCATGTGGATGAAGGTAAAGGAGAAAAAGTTGCACTTCATTATAAAGATGATCAGCGACAAGAAAGTTATACTTTCAGTGAAATGAAATCAAAATCAAATAAAGCTGCAAATGTTTTAAAAGATAAAGCCAACGTTGAAAAAGGTGATCGTGTATTTATTTTTATGCCAAGAACACCTGAACTTTATTTTGCGTTATTTGGTATTTTGAAAATAGGTGCAATTGTAGGCCCATTATTTGAAGCATTTATGGAAAAAGCTGTTGGGGATAGACTAGAAAATAGTGAGGCAAAAGTAATAGTTACTACTAACAGTTTATTGCCAAGAATACCTGTAGATAAGTTACCAAATTTAGAAACAATCATTGTAGTTGATAATGATGTAGATGGTGCATATGTAGATTTCAATAGTGAATTTGAACAAGCGAGTGATCAATTTGAAACGGAATGGTTAGATTTAGATGATGGTTTGATTTTACATTATACATCAGGCTCAACTGGTCAACCTAAGGGCGTATTACATGCGCAAAAAGCGATGTTAGTACATTATATTTCAGGTAAATATGTACTTGATTTTAAAGATGATGATGTGTATTGGTGTACAGCAGATCCAGGATGGGTCACTGGAACATCTTATGGTATATTTAGCCCTTGGTTAAACGGTGTTACGAATTGTATTGCGGGAGGTAGATTTTCTCCTGAAGCATGGTATGGTATGATAGAAGAATTTAAAGTGACTATATGGTATACGGCTCCAACAGCATTAAGAATGTTAATGAGTGCTGGTGATGATATTGTTGAAAAATATGACTTGTCATCATTAAAGAGTATTTTATCTGTCGGAGAACCATTAAACCCTGAAGTCATTAAATGGGCAAAAGATGTATTTGGACTGCGTGTGCTAGATACTTGGTGGATGACTGAAACAGGTGGCCATATGATTGTAAACTATCCTTCGATGGATGTGAAATTAGGTTCAATGGGTAAACCATTACCAGGTATTGAGGCATCAATTGTAGATGATCAAGGTAATGAATTACCTCCTAATCGCATGGGTAATTTGGCAATTAAAAAAGGTTGGCCATCCATGATGATTTCTATTTGGAATAATCCTGAAAAATATGAATCGTATTTCATTGGTGACTGGTATGTATCTGGAGACTCAGCTTATAAAGACGAAGATGGATATTTCTGGTTCCAAGGTCGTGTAGATGATGTAATCATGACTGCTGGTGAACGCGTAGGTCCATTTGAAGTAGAATCGAAATTAGTGGAGCACGAAGCAGTTGCAGAAGCAGGCGTCATTGGTAAACCAGATCCTGTACGCGGTGAAATTATTAAAGCATTTGTTGCGCTACGCCCTGAATTTGAGGAAAGTGATGAGTTGAAAGAAGAAATTCGTAAGTTTGTTAAAGAAGGTTTAGCTGCACATGCTGCACCACGTGAAATAGAATTTAAAGAAAAATTACCGAAAACACGTTCAGGTAAAATTATGCGTCGCGTACTAAAAGCATGGGAGCTTGACTTGCCAGAAGGCGACTTAAGTACGATGGAAGATTAATTAAATACAAAGTGTTAAAGTTTTATTTCACATGCAAAAATTGCTAAAAACACTCCTTTATTGATAGGTTTTAACTTTGCTTAAAATTTTGAAATAAAGGAGTTTTTAGTGTAATAAAACAATATGAGTATAAATGTATATCATAATTTTACAAAAGTAGCTTATTATTTTGAAAGCGTTATCTCTATTAATCGACAACACAACATTATTTGGTTATTATGAATATGTAAGGAATTTTGACTCACTGATTGAAATTTGATTTTTAATAGTGATTAAAATTTATAAAAGAAGGGGCGAATGAATTTGGCACATTTATCAGACTTAGATATTGCTAATCAATCAACATTACAACCTATAGGGGACATAGCTGAAAAAGTAGGTATTCCAGCAGATGCTTTAGAACCATATGGACACTATAAGGCTAAGATAGATATTAACCAAGTTAAACAAAAAGATAACAAAGGGAAAGTCGTATTAGTAACAGCTATGAGCCCAACACCAGCTGGTGAGGGGAAATCAACAGTTACTGTTGGTTTGTCTGATGCATTTAACCAATTAAAGAAAAATGTAATGGTTGCATTACGTGAACCAGCTTTAGGACCAACGTTTGGTATTAAAGGTGGAGCGACAGGTGGCGGATACGCTCAAGTGTTACCGATGGAAGATATTAACTTGCATTTTAATGGTGATTTCCATGCGATTACTACAGCGAACAATGCTTTATCAGCATTTATTGATAACCATATTCATCAAGGCAATGACTTAGGCATTGACCAAAGAAGAATTGAGTGGAAACGCGTTTTAGACATGAATGATCGTGCACTAAGAAATGTGATCGTAGGATTAGGTGGGCCAACGCAAGGTGTACCACGTGAAGATGGTTTCAATATTACAGTGGCTTCAGAAATTATGGCAATTTTATGTTTAGCTAATGATATTCAAGATTTAAAATCTAAAATCAGCAAAATTACAGTAGGTTATACAAGAGATCGTAAACCTGTCACTGTTGCGGATTTAAAAGTTGAAGGTGCATTAGCAATGATACTTAAAGACGCAATCAAACCAAATTTAGTCCAAACGATTGAAGGTACACCTGCATTAGTACACGGTGGCCCATTTGCAAATATTGCACATGGTTGTAACTCAATTCTTGCTACTCAAACAGCAAGAGAATTAGCTGATATTGTCGTAACAGAAGCAGGCTTTGGCTCAGATTTAGGTGCTGAGAAATTTATTAATATCAAGGCACGTGAAGCAGGATTTGAACCATCAGCAGTCGTAGTAGTAGCTACGATTCGCGCGATTAAAATGCATGGCGGCGTTGCAAAAGACAACCTTAAAGAAGAAAACGTTGATGCATTAAAAGCAGGAATTGTAAACTTAGAACGCCATGTAAATAACGTGAAAAAATATGGGTTAGAACCAGTGATTGCATTAAATGCATTTATTCACGATACAGATGCAGAAACTAAATTTGTTCAAGAATGGGCAAAAGAAAATGGTGTACGACTAGCTTTAACAGAAGTTTGGGAAAAAGGTGGTAAAGGTGGTATCGATTTAGCTAACGAAGTGTTAGAAGTGATCGAACAACCACAAGATTTCAAACATTTATATGAACTAGAGCAACCATTAGAAGATAAAATTGAAACAATCGTAAAAGAAATTTACGGCGGTAGCAAAGTAACATTTAGTAGTAAAGCTCAAAAACAATTAAAACAATTTAAAGAAAATGGTTGGGATCATTATCCTGTATGTATGGCCAAAACACAATATTCATTTTCAGATGATGCAACGTTATTAGGTGCACCTGAAGGTTTTGAAATTACAATCCGTGAATTAGAAGCGAAAACAGGTGCAGGGTTTATTGTCGCACTGACTGGTGCAATAATGACAATGCCTGGTTTACCTAAACAACCTGCCGCATTAAAAATGGATGTTACAGATGATGGACATGCAGTTGGTTTATTCTAAATATTTGTTTAAAAAGTTTAGAAAAAGGCCTAACGATTTCTGACTTTAAAATAGGGGTCAATTTATAACGAAACTGACCTCAATCAGTGAGACTAAATAAAAACACTTTCGTTGGATTCGTTTTAAATGAATCATTCGAAAGTGTTTTTCTATGTGCAATGTTGTTTATCTTAGAGATATAAAAACTAACTCATTTACGTATGGATTAATCTTTACTTTGGTAAAATATATTAATGAATAATTTTATTTAGTCATTAAATGAGATTTAATATCATAATTTTCTGCACGTCTATAATCATAAAGGGTAATTTCATCTTCTACTAACATACGTTTTAATACATAATGCTGTCTATTTAAACTGACTTGGATTTGATCACTAGGTTTAAGTGAGCCATCTTCATTATAGGGTGTGTAATAGTAGGGACTTTGTAATAACCCAACTAAATAAGCAGATTCAGCAATATTCAAATCCTCAGCAGGTTTGCCAAAAATACTATAAGCAGCTGAACCTATCCCAGAAATATTTGTGCCATTATAATCACGACCAAAAGGAACAATATTTAAATATGTATATAAAATTTCATCTTTAGTCAGTATTTTTTCAGCACGCATTGAGAGTACTAGTTCATTTGCTTTTCGGTTATATGTTTTTTTATTGGTTAAAACTTGATTTTTAACAAGTTGTTGTGTAATTGTACTACCGCCCGTAGCATCCATCGAATTAAATATATCTTGACCAATCGCCCTTAAAACTGCTTTAGGTAAAATACCATTATGTTGAAAGAACAAGCTGTCTTCTGAAGCGGTTAATGCTTTGATCACATTACTATTAACATGTTTTGGACCAACGATAAGTGTATTAATAGAATTGTTATATTCTGATAAAATGTTATCACTTTTATAATCAATATATTCATTACCAGACACATTTAATAATTTATGTTTTAATTCATTATCTGACATATGCGTTGCTTCTTTTGTTAAATTTTGAAAATAAAGTACAGATATTGCGAGTAAGATAACCAAAGAACAGCTAAATATGAAAAACAAACCTACGAAAAAGTGTTTGATTTTTTTATAAATAAATTCAAACTGTTCCAGTCTAGTAAGTTGTTTATTTTTATGATTGTCTATATCAAACGTCTGTTTTTCCATAGTGGTCCTCCTTAGCTAAACAGTATTATAACATAATACAGAGTGTTGACTTTTAAAATAGAATTAAATATAATTAATATCAATTCGATATCGTTTTTGGATAGAGGAGAAGTAATATATTGTATCATCTTCAGAGAGTTAGTGATTGCTGCGAACTAACGTTGGTCTTTATATGAATACACCTTTATAGCGTAATTATCCAAACGTTTTAGTTAATGAACGTATCATTAATAAAGTTGTTTGACTTAAAGTATGGTGGTACCGTGCATATGCGCCCTTACATAATTATGTAAGGGCGCTTTTTTGCATTTTCTGAGATTATTTTCTTGAATCATAGAAGTGATGCAAATAAAGCCTATTCAAAACTTTATCAATATTTAATTAGGAGGTTGATATCATGACAAATGTATTAATTGAAGAATTAAAATGGAGAGGCTTAATTTATCAACAAACGGATGAAACAGGTATTGAAAATTTATTAAATAAAGAACAAGTTACGTTATACTGTGGTGCCGATCCAACTGCAGATAGTTTACACATTGGTCATTTATTGCCGTTCTTAACTTTACGTCGTTTTCAAGAGCATGGTCATCGACCACTTGTGTTAATTGGTGGCGGTACTGGAATGATAGGTGACCCATCTGGTAAATCAGAAGAAAGAAAGTTACAAACTGAGGAACAAGTTGAAACCAATGTACAAGGTATTAGTAAACAAATGCATAAAATTTTTGAATTTGACACAAATAAAGGTGCAAAACTAGTTAATAATAAAGATTGGCTTGGACAAATATCATTAATTGAATTTTTACGTGATTATGGTAAACATGTCGGTGTAAATTACATGCTAGGCAAAGATTCTATTCAAACGCGTTTAGAACACGGTATTTCATTTACAGAATTTACTTACACAATTTTACAAGCAATTGATTTCGGACATCTTAATCAAACATACAATTGTAAAATTCAAGTGGGTGGTTCAGACCAATGGGGCAATATCACTAGTGGTATTGAACTCATGCGTCGTATGTATGGAGAAAATGAAGCATTTGGTCTAACGATTCCTCTAGTAGTTAAATCTGATGGTAAAAAATTTGGTAAAACAGAAGGTGGAGCAGTATGGTTAGATGCTGACAAAACAAGTCCTTATGAATTCTACCAATTTTGGATTAATTCAACAGATGAAGATGTTATTAAATTTTTAAAATACTTCACATTTTTAAGTAAAGCAGAAATAAATGATTTAGAAAAATCATTGCAAGAAGCACCGCATTTACGAGAAGCACAAAAAGCATTAGCTGAAAATGTAACTAGATTTATTCATGGCCAAGATGCATTAGATGATGCAATTAGAATTTCACAAGCGTTATTTTCAGGTGATTTGAAATCACTTTCAGCTAAAGAATTAAAAGAAGGATTTAAAGATGTACCACAAGTTGACTTAAACCACACGACTTCGAACATTGTTGAAGCCATTGTTGAAACGGGCATATCTTCATCTAAAAGACAAGCACGTGAAGACATAAATAATGGTGCGATTTATATAAACGGTGAAAGACAACAAGATGTAAATTATGAATTGTCAGATGAAGATAAGATCGATAATGCATTTACAATTGTGCGTAGAGGTAAGAAAAAATACTTTATGATTAATTATAAATAAGGTCATTTTTAATCGTAAGAGTTGAAAGATAAAAAGGAGTTTGGACATTATTGATGTCCAAACTCCTTTATTTAAAGATTGAAACAAGTGTTCTGATTGCTTACATATTAATACATTTTATTAATTAAAAGGGACGACTTCTTCTTTAGATGAGTCTGTGCTATTGGACTTTTGTTCTGTTAATTTCACATCTACGCTTTGTGTTTTTCCTTTTCTTTCAATTGTTAGATTAACATTGTCACCTGGTTTTTTATGTTCATATAAATAAGAGCGTAGTTCTGTATCTTCTTGGACTTTTTCATCATCTATTTTTGTAATAATGTCGCCTTCTTTTAGTCCACTATCAGCATATACTTTGGCTACATATATACCATGTTTTTTATCTGTGTTTAATTGTTTTTTATATTCATCTGGAATTTCGCTTAAATTTAGTAAACCAATACCAATAGAAGGGCGATCGATTTTCCCATTTTTAACGAGTTCTTTAATTGTAACTTTCACTTCGTTACTAGGTATTGCGAAACCAATACCTTCAACTTGTTCATTTGCTATTTTCATAGAATTTATACCTACTAAATTCCCATTTAAATCTACTAATGCACCACCAGAATTACCAGGGTTAATGGCTGCATCCGTTTGTAGTACATTTACTTTGTTCGCACCTGCTGATGTTTGCGTATCAATTGTACGTTCGCTAGCTGAAATGATACCTGATGTTACAGAATTTGCGAATTCTAAACCTAGTGGGTTACCCATTGCAAATACACTGTCACCTGTTTTTACTTTAGAAGAATTTGCAAAGTCTATCGCTTTTGTACCTTTGGTATCATCAATTTTTAATACAGCAATATCAGTAAGTGCATCTTTGCCTATTAATTTCGCATCTACTTGATTAGAGTTATGTAATTGTACTTTAATTTCGCTTGCGCCATCAATTACGTGATTATTCGTAACAATATATGCGGATCCATTATTTTTTTGATAAATCACACCAGAACCCACGCCAGCTTCTTCTGATTTAGCAGATTTTCCTTTAAGTAAGTCATCTAAATTTTGAGCTTTTTGCATATTGATGACACCAACAATTGCAGGTGACACATCTGTAATCATTTGATTCACAGAATCATACTTATCACTTTTACCATCTAATGAATTACCAGCATTATTGTTATTATTCGCTTCTTTAACAGTTGAACCGTTATCTTCCAAAACTGTATTTTCCATTACTTTACCAATACCTAAGACGATGAGTGCACCTATGATACCAGCTATGAGTGCAACAAGTACAGTTTTGAACCATGGAAATTTTGGTTTTGTTCGTTTACTAAATGTTGGTCGGCTGTAATTTGATGTTTGCGCATCAGGTTGTTTATTGTTTGTATTTTGATCATTGTTCAAATCTGACATATTATACCTCCGATTTATTCTTTAACTCCTATTATGAAAGCTTTGTCCAACTTTTTCTAGTATATCACTATACAACTTTAGACTGAAATATAAATTATCTTGTTCATTAATGCACTAAATGATAGAATCAATAAGGTAATATAAGGTGAAAAAAGTAGGTGGAAAAATGTATAGATTTATTAGCAGTATATTAAATTTAATTATACGTAAAATATGTAAATCATTAGAAGTGCAAGGGGAAGAAAATATTCCTCAATTACATAGGTATGTCGTCACTTGTACTCACGAAAGTTACAATGAAGTCATTATGTTAGGTATGGCTATTTATCCAAATCAAATTCATTATATGGCCAAAAAAGAGTTGTTTAATAATAAGTGGTTCGGTGGATTTTTAAGTTCACTTAATGCTTTTCCAGTCGACAGAGAAAATCCTGGTCCAAGCACGTTGAAAAAGCCAATTAAATTATTAAAAGAAAATAAAACAGTTGGTATTTTTCCAACTGGCCATCGTATGAAATATGACGAAGGTTCACCGATGAAACGAGGTGCAGTTACAATTGCTATGATGGCGCAAGCACCCATCTTACCAGCGGCATATATTGGTCCCAAAAAAATTCAGGGCTTAATCACAGGCAAATCAATTATTAAATTTGGTGAACCTATTGACACTAAAAATTTACCAAAAGATATGAAACGAAATGAAAAATTAGAATATTTAACAAAAGAATTGGAAAAAAGAACAATTCAATTACAAAATGAATTAAATGCGTCTGTAGCACATAAATAATTCATTTTACTCATTTTGAATCTTATTTTATATACGAAATTTATAAGACTTGTGTTATTATGGAACTGTACAATGACAACAAGTATAACGCTTTCATTCACCACGTGGACATTTTGTACATGTGGTGATTTTTTAGGTAATTTATTGGGAAATGGGGAATGATTATGTATAGTTTCTTTCAACGTTTGGGAAGATCGCTCATGTTGCCAGTTGCAGTGTTACCAGCAGCTGCTATTATCGTTGGTATTGGTAATGCATTAACAGCACTTGGTATATTGCCAACCATAGCTGCGTTCTTTTCAACAGCAGGCTCAACGATACTAGGGCAACTGGGAATATTATTTGCAATTGGGGTCGCTTTAGGTATGGCGAAAAAAAATGACGGAGCAGTGGCGCTTGCTGCAGCTGTTGGTTTCTTCTTAACAACCGTCGTGCTTAGTCCTGAAAAATTAGCACCATTATTGGGTGTAAAAGAAACAGGAGTAAATGAAGCGTTCGAACAAATGAATAATCAAAACGTCTTAATCGGTTTGATTATCGGTTTAGTTGCTGCATATACGTATAACAGATTTAGTAAAACAGAACTGCCAACAGCGTTATCGTTCTTTAGTGGTAAACGTTTGGTACCTATTTTAACTGCATTCTTTAGTATATTTATCGCGGTTATTATGTTGTTTGTTTGGCCAGTTGTGTACTCAGCAATTGTTGCATTTGGAACATGGATATTAGATTTAGGTCCTGGTGGTGCATTTTTATATGGCTTTTTCAACCGTTTGTTAATACCGACAGGATTACACCATGCATTGAATGCAGTATTTTGGTTTGATTTAGCAGGTATTAATGATATCGCTAAATTCCAAACAGGTGATGGTGCTGTTCAAGGTATCACAGGACGCTATATGGCTGGTTTCTTCCCAGTAATGATGTTTGGGATTCCAGCAGCAGCATTAGCGATGTATCATACTGCTGAGACAAAACAGAAAAAAAGAGTTTATGGCTTAATGTTTGGTGGAGCGATTTCAGCATTTTTCGTTGGTGTGACTGAGCCAATCGAATTTTCATTTATGTTTGTAGCACCAATACTATTTGTTATTCATGCACTATTAACTGGTTTATCTCTGTTTATTGCAGCGCTATTTCACTGGACAGCAGGGTTCTCATTTAGTGCGGGGTTAATTGACTTTTTACTATCTTTGATTAATCCAGTAGCAAATCATCCACTGATGTTAATGGTTCAAGGTGTAGTGTTCTTTGTGATTTATTATGTTGTATTTAGATTAGCAATAAAATGGTTGAAACTTAATACACCTGGTCGTGGTGATAACTTACTACCTGACCCGACATCAGAAGAAGCTACAACAGGTGACACTGCAGATTCAGCTGAGTCTGAAGGGGAGTTACAGAAAAATAAGTATTCAAAAACGGCAAGTCAAATCGTAGAAGGTCTTGGTGGCAAAGAAAACATTACTTCTTTAACAAATTGTGCTACTCGTTTACGTATGGAACTCAATGATAATAGTATTATTGATGAAACTAAGATTAAAAGTGCTGGTGCAGTAGGTGTTACTACAAGCGGTAAACACAACACCCAAGTTATCATTGGGACGCAAGTACAACAAGTAGCAGACGAAATGGAAGCGCAACTAGAAGATCATAGTTAGATAGACGTCGTTTGAAAGTTTTATTATAAAGTTGTAGCAATTCATACAATCACGTTTGGAAATTAGCGATAAGTACATGTTATCGTTTCATTTTCAAGCGTGATTTTATTTTCAAATTAATTTCATGAAATTAATAATATATTTCTATATATATATCTTTTGGAAATACATTGCTCTTTTCACATGTAAATAGTACGATATACTAGTATCAGAATTTTCTGATTAAAGGAGAGGAACTAAGATGAAGTCGGTATTATTTGATGTTGATGGTGTGTTTTTAAGTGAAGAAAGGTGCTTTGATGTATCTGCATTAACGGTTTATGAAATGTTAATGAGTAAAGATTATATTGCTATTGACCCATCTATAGATTTTCATGAACTGGATGACGAGCAAATTTCTGAAATAAGAGATATTGTCTTTTACCATGATGAGATCTTAACAAAGTTAAAATCTTTAGGGTTGAATTCAAACTGGGATATGTTATTTATTGTTATTGCATTACATTACATTGACTTATGCAAATCACTTACTCAAGAGGAATTGTCTATTGCATTGAATTCAAAAAGCTTTAGTGAAAAAACGCTACAATTTCTCGGTGATCATATTTCTGATATTGAGCTTAATTTTGAATTACCACTTTCATTTTTAGATGGTTTAAGTTCTGGTAAAGAAAATATATATCAAGCATTAATTGAACATGCAAAAGTACAGTTAAATACAAAAGATGTTGAATTATTTGAGTTGAAAAGTCCTTTCTGGATGCTAGCACAAGAAATATATCAGGAATGGTATTTAGGTTGCGAATTATATCATGAAGTAGAACAGAAACAACAGCGCACTGACTTTAAAAAAGGCTATATATATCAAGAGGTAGTGCTTAGACCTGTTAGTGAAATCAAGCAATTGTTAGAAGATTTAAAAGAGGCTGGTTACCAAATTGCCATTGCTACAGGCCGACCACGTACTGAGACAATCGTTCCATTTGAAACATTAGGGATTAAATCATTGTTTGACGATTTACATATTGTGACTGCTAGTGATGTATTGATTGCAGAAGAACATTTTCCTGATTTAAAGCCGCTAGGGAAACCCAATCCATTTAGCTATTTAGCAACGCTAGATGGTAATGATTTGCAACATTATAAAAAATATGCAACAAATCAAGAAAATCGTGTAAACCCAGATGAAGTATTTATTGTTGGTGATTCATTAGCTGATTTATTAAGTGCGAAAAAGATAGGCGCAACTTTTATCGGTCCTTTAACCGGTTTGAAAGGACAAAATGCACGTGAGGAATTAGAAAGCTATGATGCTGAATATATTGTCGATCATGTTGGTGAAATTCGAGATATCTTATTATAATACAAATATAGAAGATTGAGGAATATAAGGGATATTAATATATATTTACACCTTGTTAAAGCTGATTACGATTAATGACTTACAGGGTTTACTTAAACTAAAACGCATATATAAACATTTCGAATGATATGAGTAGCTCCACGATGATGTTGAATGCATCGCATACTTTTTAGGAATTGTTTCAACGATTTTATTTACATGTCGTGATACATTACTTATAGAGATTTTGTAATGTGTTGACGCCAGGGGGAATGATATGAGTGAGAGACTACAGGCTCGAGCCATATCCTCAGGCAAGCATGTACGATTAAAATCGTAGTATTTTAAATATAAAGAGGGGCAATCCATATTAAGGATTGCCCCTCTTATTTTGAGAATGGGGATTTAAGTCCCAGCCTTTATTTTTCTGCTATTTATGTCCAGACGCTTAAATAGTATTTCATATGAATAAGACAGTTAATAATAGTTCAAATTAAATGTATCTTGATAAAAAGTTGACAGGACAATCATTTTGTTGTCTTGTCAGTTTATTATTGTTAAATATTGTAATTTTCATTAGCTGCAACATCTAATTCTACACTTCTTATTAGATTAAATCCTTCAATTTCATATAAAGCATCGATTACATCTTGTGTTACAGGATGATCAATCGATAAAATCATCAACGCATTACCACCTTGGTTTGTTCGCCCTAAATGCATAGAAGCGATATTGATATTGTATTCACCTAATATTTGACCTGTACGTCCTACAATACCTGGTCTATCGTTATGATTGATAACCAATTGATGTTTTTCAGGTTTGAAATCAACAGGGTATTCATTAATACGTACGATTCTTGGGCCATAGCCATTTAGTACAGTTGCACCAATTTTAATTTGTGTGTCTTTATTAATTAAAGTTAATTCAATATAATTGCTAAATCCACGATGTTTGGTATCTTTTTCTATATTATATGATACACCTTGCTCATTTAGTAATACTAAGGCATTTATTAAGTTGACACGTTCTGCTAAATCTTGGCGTAATACACCTGATACAAGGGTTCTAGTAAGTAAACTTGTATCATCCAGTGCGATATCCCCTTTATATTTAATTTGTAACTCACGAGGGGCTTTTTCCAATAATTGAATACCTACTTCACCAGTTAATTTACTTAATTCAATATATGGCTTTAATTCATCATTAATTTCATTGAAGGACATTTTTGGTGCGTTAATCGCATTAACGACATTACCGTGTTCAAATATGTCTATGATTTCATTGGCAACGGAGACTGCAACTTTTTCTTGTGCTTCAACAGTGGATGCACCCAGGTGTGGTGTGACGATGATTTTATCATGTGCAACAAGAGGTGATTCTGTTGCTGGTTCACTTTCAAATACATCAATTGCAGCACCTTGAATTTGATTAGTATCTAATGCTTCAACAAGCGCATCTTCATCAATGATACCTCCGCGCGCAACATTGATAATTTGAAGGGTCGGTTTTGCTTTTTCAAAAAATGCTTTATCTACAATACCTTTTGTTTTTGGAGTCAGCGGTGTATGCACTGTTACAAAATCTGCTTGTTCAGCAATTTCATCAACTGTAGCACGTGTCACATTAAGTTCTTTAGCTTTGTCTTCTGACAGATAAGGATCAAAAGCAAGTATGTTCATACCAAAGCTTTGTGCACGTTTTGCTACACCAATTCCAATTCTCCCAGCACCAATAACACCTAATGTTTTATTATAAAGTTCAGTGCCTCTATAAGCTTTACGATCCCATTTACCATTTTTTAATGATTGGTGGGCTTGAGGGACGTTACGTGCCATGGATAAAATCATTGCCATCGAATGTTCAGTAGCTGAAATTGTATTCCCATCAGGTGCATTAATAACGATAACACCATGTTTAGTAGCAGCTTCTACATCAATATTATCCACACCAACACCTGCACGTGCGATGACTTTTAAGTTTGGTGCAGCAGCAATGATATTAGATGTGACTTGTGTTTGGCTACGTACAATCAGTCCCTCATAGTTAGGAATGATTTCAGCTAATTCTGTTTCATTCAAATCAGTTTGAATGTCGACATTAAAATCGCTATGATCTGTTAAATTTTTTAAACCATCTGGTGAAATTGGATCTGAAACTAAAATTTTATACATATGCTTTTACGACCTCCATATATTGTGTGATAGCTTTACCAACATAAGATTCATTTCTAAATTCTGACAATAGTATTTCTAACGCTGATACAACTTGTAAAATATCAAAAGGCGATATTTGCCCCATATGGCCAATACGTAATATTTGGCCTTTTAAATGACCCTGGCCACCAGCAATTGTAATGGCAAATCTATTTTTTAATTCACTCTTAATATAGTTGAGTTCATCTTTAGATTTTGGAGTGAACGCAGTGACAGTAGGAGACGCATAAACATCTTGAACCAATAATTCCAAATCTAATGCTTTCAATGCTTGTCTTAATCCATCCCTTATCGCATAATGCCTAGCAACAACTTGATCTAAACCTTCTGCATTGATTAGTTCGGCGTATGCGTTTACACCTCTAAATAAAGATACATTGGGTGTGAAAGGTGTTGAATGTTCAGCCAATGATTTTAAATATTTATTTAAATCTAAATAAAATCTAGGCGTTTCTACTGCGTTAAATCGTTCTTTTGCACGATTATTATAAGCTACAAATCCGAGACCGGGTGGAAGCATAATTGCTTTTTGACTACCTGAAACAAGTACATCGATATAATCCCGGTCTAAATCTACATCAACAGCTCCAATACAACTAACACCATCAACCACAAAATATATCGATGAATCAAAGTCGTTTAATGCTTTGCCAAGTTCATGAACAGGATGTAATACAGCCGTAGAAGTCTCGCAATATTGACTAAAGACTGCTGTGATTTCAGTGTTTAAAGATTTTAAAAAGTCGATAAAGTCAGGAACATTAACTGCTTGTCCCCATTCAACTTCAAATATATGTACATTATCGTAATAAGTTTCTGCAATTTGTTTAAATCTATTGCCAAATGCACCAGAAACAATTACAACGATGTCATCATCTGGATTTGCTATATTTAGCATACTCGCTTCAAGTACGCTGGTACCACTTGAAGTAAGTATCATAACCTCATTTTTAGAACCAAAGATAGGTTTAAGTGATTTAAAAGCTTGTTCTGCGATTGCTTCAAAATCACTTGATCGATGTCCGACCATTGGTAATTGTGTAGCGTGTAATATATGTTCTGGTACAGGTGTTGGTCCTGGTGTAAGTAACAAAGGATGATAATATTTCATGTGTAATTCCCCCAATGCTTATGATTGTCAAGTTTAGCAAATTTTCAGAAAATATAAAAGTGTAAAAATTTAAAATAATTAAATATATTCAAAATTCTAATAATATGTAAGGGCATACATTGTTATTATAATCATATTCCGTCATACATAAAATGATTGCAAAATTATTTTAATATAGGTTCTATTTTGACGTCGACATTGCCTCTTATAGAATTTGAAATCATGCAATTATTGTCTGCAATCTTTAGTAACTTTGGTAGTTTCTTTTTTAATTGTTCTTTCTGTGTTGTATCTACATTTATTTCAGGATAATGTGTAATGGTATCCATTTTAAATTTGGCATTTTCAAATATAGCTAATCCAATAGTTGATTGTTGTATATCAATATTGGTAAAACCTGAGCGTTCTAATACAGCCGCAAGGGAAATGATATAACAAGATGATGCTGCGGATACTAATAACTCATCAGGATTCGTACCAGTTCCATTTCCGCCTAGACCTGCTGGGATAGATATTTGTTCATTCAAAATATCACCAGAAAGTTTACCGACTGATTCTCGTCCATCTTCCCATTTTGTAGTTACTTTAAATTGATGTTGGACCATTGCTTTGACCTCCATTGTTTTTATGATAACTTAAGTTTAGTGGATTCTAGTTTATAATGAAAGGGGAGGGCACTTTTTATGTCATTTGAATACGAAAAACATCATATAATGTTAGTTGCGCATCGTGGCTTGGCAATGGATTATCCAGAAAACACCAGTATTGCTATTCAAGCTGCCCTTCAAAGCAATGCAGATATTTTAGAGATAGATCTACATAAAACGCGGGATGGTCAGTTAGTTGTGATACATGATGACACTATTGACAGAACATCAAATGGTAGGGGGAAGGTTGGAGAACAAACACTTAATGATTTAAGACAATATGATTATGGTATAAATAGTAATCCAAGATATACCAAACAAACATTGCTGACATTTGATGAAGTATTAACATTGATCAAAGCATCGTCTCAGGCATTATTAATAGAAATGAAACAACCTAAAAATTATCCCGGCATTGAAAATGATTTAATAGATAAACTAAAGCAATATGAGCTAGATAAAAATCAAGTGATCATTCAATCTTTTGATCAAAATTTTATAAAACAACTATATCTGAAGCATTATGGCTATCGATTAGGTGTTTTAATTAGCAAAAAACGATATTGGTATAAAATGCCATCTTTTAAAAAAATAGCTGAATATGCTGACTATGTTAATCCGCACTACTCATTAGTAACGAAAACCTTTATGAAAAAAGCACATTATCATGGATTAAAAGTAATGCCTTATACTGTTAATGAAAAAAGCCAAGCGATAAAACTGATCCGTATTGGTGTCGATGGTCTTATTTCTGACAAACCACATCGTTTATTTTGTTAATTCAATGATTACCTGAGCTAAAGTACATGCATAAGTCCCACTCACCCAACAAGTTGAGAAGTGGGACTAGGGATTACCTGAGCTAAAGCTCATGCATAACCCCCCACTAACTCAACAAGTTGAGAAGTGGGGGTTACATTTATTTTTGTTGATTAATCCAATCATCTCTTAAAAGACCCATTACATGGCAATCATTATATTTACCTCGTGTATAGAAATGTTCTTGTAAGGTACCTTCAATTTTAAAGTTTTGTTTTTGGTAGATATGTACAGCTTTCTCGTTTGTAACATCTACAAATAAATATATTTTATGAAGGTTTAACACTAAAAAGGCATAATCTATAGCCATTTTAAAGGCTTGTGAGGCATATCCTTTACCACCATATTGTTCATCTACGATAATTTGTATTTCGCAATTACTATGTATAAAATCAATTTCTACCAATTCAACCACGCCGATACGCTCAGAATCATTTTCGATAATAAATCTTCTTTCAGATTCATCTAATAGATGTTTTTTATAGAGTGATTGTAACTCACTTAAAGATTGATATGGTTCTTCAAACCAATAAGACATAATGGAATATTCATTATTTAAATGATGTACAAAGTCCAAATCTGTTTCTTCTAAAGCTCTAATTTTCAATGTTAACACTCCTTTTTACTAAATATAAACAAAGTGAAGAAAAATGTAAAATTGAAGAGAAGTACAGCGGAAGGTCTTTTAATTTCCTTTAGCATTAAGTGGATACAATGGGGGTATCTTGAAACCTTTCAATATGTTAACGTTTATTATTATTTTAGGTTAGAAATGATTGCGTAATGAGTCAATATCTACAAATTTGGATACAAAAAAACACCGACAAAAAAATTTGTCGATGTTTTAATAGAAAACTTATTATCTTGAGTAGTACTCAACGATAAGTTGTTCATTGATTTCAGCTGGTAATTCACTACGTTCAGGAATGCGAATGAATTTACCTTTTAAGTTGTCTGCATCAAACTCTAAGTAATCAGGTACAAAGTTGTTGATTTCAACAGATTCAGCAATGATATCTAATTTAGCAGATTTTTCACGTACTGAAACTTCTTGTCCTGGTTTAAGAGTGTATGATGGGATATCAACACGTTTACCGTCAACTTCGATATGACCATGGTTAACGATTTGACGTGCTTGACGACGTGTACGAGCTAAACCTAATGAATATACAACTGCATCTAAACGTGCAGCAAGTAATTGCATGAAGTTTTCACCATGTACACCATGTTGGTTACCAGCGATTTCGAATGTGTTACGGAATTGTCTTTCAGTCATGCCATATAAATAACGTAATTTTTGTTTCTCACGTAATTGTAAACCATACTCTGACATTTTTTTACGTTGGTTAGGACCATGTTGTCCTGGTGCGTAAGGACGTTTTTCTAATTCTTTACCTGTGCCACTTAAAGAAATACCTAAGCGACGAGATTTTTTCCAGTTTGAACCTCTGAATCGAGCCATAAATAGACTCCTCCTTTTTCTTTTTTGTTGTTATGAAAAAACAAAAAAGAGTGTTGCATGCTTAATTGGATATATTGTTTTATGTGTCCTCGCCTCATAGCTACGGTTACACGGCACGCCCACTTTGGGAACAACATAGCGCCAATTAATATACAACTGCTAATTTCGTTTATTCACACAAGGAACATTGTACCATGATATATTAATCTGTCAATAGTTGACCTTGCGTTTGTTTGTAATAGAACAGGATTGGTTTATGATAATTGATTTTCAATGATAGCTACAATGTTTTCTAAGCCTTGCTTATCTTCATTATTGAAACGGTTTGTGATAGGTGCATCTATATCTAAAACACCTATGACATTGCTATCTTTATGAATAGGTATTACAATTTCAGATTTACTGTTAGCATCGCAAGCAATATGTCCAGGAAATGCATTTACGTCTGCTACTAATTGTGATTCATCTTTGGCAACAGCAGTACCACACACGCCTTTACCAATAGCGATATGTACACAAGCAGGGTGTCCTTGAAATGGACCAAGAATTAATTCGTTATCTTCTACTAAATAAAATCCTACCCAGTTAATTTGATCTAATGAATCATTTAACAGTGCAGATATGTTACTAAGGATGGCAATCATATTGGACTCATCTTCAATTAAACTTGAAACTTGCTTTTGTAATAAATCATAATTTGTTTCACTAACCTCTAGCATAAAAAAACCTCACTTTTTACTTTTCATTTAGTATAAAGACTGTTTTAATAGTAATCAATCAATTGATTTTAGAAGTTATTTTAAAATTATCGTTATACATATGATTAGGAAAGAAAGAACTTAATGACTAATTTTAAATAATTGAGATGATTCACTCATTTTCTCTTTAATGGGTAGGTATCTTACGTTATAATGAATAGTGATAAAATAGGAGGAGAAAACATATGGTATTGTATGTCATTTTAGCAATTATTGTCATTATACTGATTATTGTCGGTATATTATTCTATATGCGTTCCAACAAAAGCCAAATAATTGAAAAGGCTGAAACGCGTAAAGTAAAAGTAGAACAATTACCCTATGATGAAAGTCTATCTCAATTGTCTGAGCTAACTTTAACAGGGGAGACAAAAACAACTTATAACAGTTTAAAACAAAATGCACTAGATAGTAAAAATCAATATTTATTACCAGTAGAAGAAAAAATTCATGATGCAGAAGGATTGCTTGATAAATTTAAATTTTCACAAGCTCAAACTGAAATTGATGAAGCACATGAATTGATGGATAAATATGAAGAAAACTACAATGAACTTACTTCAAAAGTTGAAAATATTTTAAATCTACATAAAGAAAGTGACCACCTGTATGAAGCGTGTAAGGTGGATTATCGTGAAATGAAACGTGATGTGTTAGCTAATAGACATCAATTCGGTGAAGCGGCTGCTCCATTGGAACAAGAAATTGAATCATTTGTTCCAGAAATGGAAACATATGAAACATTAAAAGAGGATGGTAATTATAACCAAGCGTACAATCATATCAAAACGCTTAATGAAGATATGAATTATCTTAAAAAAGATATGGATGAAATTCCTGAGTTGATTAGAGAAGCACAAAAAGAATTACCAGGACAATTCCAAGATTTAAAATATGGATGTCGCGACTTGAAAGTCGAGGGTTATGATTTAGATCATGTCAAAATTGATAGTTCATTACAGACGCTTAAAACAGAATTGAGTTTCGTTGAACCAATGATCAGTAGATTAGAATTAGACGAAGCAAATGATAAATTAAATAGTATTAATGATCGTCTTGATGAAATGTATGAATTAATCGAACATGAAGTAAAAGCAAAAAATGAAGTAGAAGAAACAAAAGAAGTTATCACTGATAATCTATTTAGAGCTAAAGAAATGAATTATACGTTACAAACTGAAATTGAATATGTGCGCGAAAATTATTATATAAACGAAAGTGATGTTCAAAATGTAAGACAGTTTGAAAATGAAATTCAGAGCATGATTTCAGTATATGATGAAATATTACAAGAAATGGCGAAATCAGCAGTAAGATATAGCGAAGTCCAAGATAACTTGAAATATATCGAAGAACATGTTGATGTCATCAATGAAAAACAAGAAAAACTACAAAATCATTTAATTCAACTTCGAGAAGATGAAGCAGAAGCAGAAGAAAATATCTTGCGTGTTCAAAGTAAAAAAGAGGAAGTTTATAGAAAACTCTTGGCCTCAAATTTACCGAGTGTACCTGAAAGATTCATCATTATGAAAAATGAAATAGATTATGAAGTGCGTGAAGTAAACAAAAAATTTAGTGTGAGACCCATCCATGTAAAACAACTTAAAGATAAAGTCTCTAAAGTGGTTCTACAAATGAATAAATTTGAAGATGAAGCAACAGATGTTCTCGTCAATGCAGTCTATGCTGAAAAATTGATTGAATATGGGAACCGCTATCGTAAAGAAAGTTCAAATATTGATAAAAGTCTTAATGAAGCAGAGCGTTTATTTAAAAATAATCGTTACAAACGCTCAATTGAAATATCTGAACAAGCGCTAGAGAGTGTAGAACCAGGTGTTACAAAACAAATTGAATCACAAGTTATCAACTAAATAATAGTAATGTTTTTGAGGCTGGAACATAAAAATGTTCCAGCCTCAAATAATTTTTTTGGCGCTAGATGTTTGTATGAACAAATTATTAATATTTAATGATTATTTAAAAATTCATATAGACAGTGATGAAGAATTTATATTTAAAAAACCATTTTCTGTCTTACTCTCTTTTCTTTTTAATAAAACCGAGTATAATGCTAAAAGGGAAACTTTAAAATATGAAATGATATGTTGATATAAAAAATAAATATGAAAAATCCTTAAATATAAAATGATATAGAATTGGAGTGAAAACATTGATTTATCTTGATAATGCAGCGACAACGAAACCGCGACAAGACGTATTAGATACCTTTTTAAAAGTAAATGAATCGCTATATTTTAATCCAAACAGCCCACATAAAGCAGGTATACAAGCAGAGCAGTTATTACAACAATCAAAAGATCAAATTAAAGAACTATTTAAATTAGAAAAAGATTTTGATATTGTTTTTACAAGTGGCGCAACTGAATCCAATAATATTGCTATCAAAGGGATTGCTTACAAGAAAAGAGCATTTGCAAATGTCATAATTACTTCAGTTTTAGAACATCCCTCTGTTTTAGAGGTTGTTCGTTCATTAGAAAATGAAGGTTTCGATATAAAATATGTAAACGTGACTAAAGATGGACAAATTGATTTAGAACATTTGAAATCGTTGATGTCAGATAAGGTTGCTCTTGTAACGTGTATGCAAGTCAATAATATCATGGGACAAATTCAACCTATCGAAGCGGTGGCAAAAATTGTTCACCAATACCCTAAAGCACACTTACATGTTGATGCAGTACAAGCAATAGGTAAAATTGCGTTAGATTTTAAATCTTCTGACACAATGAGTTTAAGTGGTCATAAATTTCATGGCTTAAAAGGCCAAGGCCTTTTATTTGTTCGTAATTTACATCAAATTGAGCCAATTGTTCATGGCGGTGGTCAAGAATACGGACTTAGAAGTGGCACAGTCAATCTTCCTATTGATATAGCCATCGTGAAAGCTTTAAAAGTCGCTGTAAAAGAAAGTGCGCAACTATATGAAAAATTAAGTGAGTTCAATCAGGAAATCATACAATTTTTAAATGAATATAGTGGTGTAAAGGTTAATTCTCCTAGCGGCGCATCACCACATATTTTGAATGTTGGTTTTCCCGGCGTGAAAGGTGAAGTATTAGTAAATGCATTTTCAAAATATGATATTATGCTATCTACTACAAGTGCTTGTTCATCCAAAAAGGCATCCTTGAACGAAGTACTTTTAGCAATGGATATCCCTAAAACGCAAATAGAAGGCAGTATCAGAATATCAATGGGTACCAATACTACTACTGATGATATACGTAATTTTAAGGAGAAATTTAATCTTGTATATGAAGAAGTGAAGGAGTTGTTAAAATGATTTATGATCACATTTTAGTGAGATATGGAGAGTTAACCTTAAAAGGTGCTAACCGTAAGATGTTTGTTAATAAATTACGTTCAAATGTTAAACGCGCATTAATGCCACTGCAAGGATATAAAGTCAAAGCCAATAGAGATAGAATGTACATTGAATTAGATGAAGGTGCAGATATTGAAGAAATGTGTCGCCGCTTAGAAAAAGTATTTGGTATTTATTCTATCAGTCCCGTATTGAAAATTGATAAAACAATAGAAGCAGTACGTGATATAGCTGTAAAATTTGCTCAAGGTTATGCACATGGAGATACATTTAAGATTGATGTCAAACGCTCAGATAAAAACTTTTCGTTTGATACATATCAATTGCAAAAAGAACTCGGTGGAACCGTATTAAACGCAACTGATGATCTAACAGTAGATGTACACAACCCGAACCATACGATTAAAGTTGAGGTTCGATTAGACGCTATTTATGTTTATGATCAAGTCATTGCAGGATCTGGTGGATTACCAGTTGGTACGGGTGGTAAGACATTACTTATGTTATCCGGAGGTATAGATTCTCCAGTAGCTGGTATTGAAGTTATGAGAAGAGGTGTCACTGTAGAAGCCATTCATTTTCATAGTCCACCATTCACGAGTGAAAAGGCTAAAGATAAAGTAATTGAACTGACAAGAATTATGTCTGTGCATGTTGGTCCTATTAAATTGCATATTGTACCCTTCACTGCTTTACAAAAACAAATTAATAAAGTCGTACATGAGCGCTATACGATGACTTCAACACGTAGAATGATGATGAGGGTAGCGGATAAGCTTGTGGATGATATTGATGGACATGCCATCGTAAATGGTGAAAATTTAGGACAGGTTGCTAGTCAAACCCTTAAAAGTATGTATGCTATCAATCATGTGACATCTACACCAATCTTACGACCACTTTTAACATTAGATAAGGAAGACATCGTGAAGAGAGCCAAAGAAATTGGTACATTTGATACATCTATTCAGCCATATGAAGATTGTTGTACCATCTTTACACCTAAAAATCCTGCGACGGAGCCAGACATTGAAAAAGTCGAAAAATTTGAAGCGGTATATGATTTTGAACCTCTTGTACAAGAAGCATTTGAACAAATAGAAACTTTAACAATTACGCCAGACTATCAAAGTGAAAAAGATACTGAAACGCAAGCATTGGCAGATCATTTATTTTAATATTTACTTTGAGTATTCAATTCCATACAAACAACATGAGTTAATTAGACATAAGGATAAAACAGATAGGGGATGGAATCATGCTAGATTGGGATATTTCAATCGTACTTATAATTATACTTCTAGGATTTTTAGCGGCGTTTATTGATGCAGTTGTAGGTGGGGGCGGCTTAATTTCTATCCCGGCATTATTAGCTGTTGGTATGCCCCCCGCTATTGCATTGGGTACTAATAAATTAGCAAGTTCATTTGGCTCACTTACAAGTGCATTTCGTTTCTTGAGGTCGGGTAATGTCGATTTGAAGATAGTAGGAAAGTTATTTCCATTTGTATTTATTTTAGCAATATGTGGTGCTAGCGTTGCTACATTTCTACCCGCTGAACTGTTAAAACCATTGGTTATCATTATTTTGACGTTAGTGATGATTTATACGTTAGTTAAAAAAGATTGGGGAAATGTGCGTACATTTACAAAATTGTCGCTTGGTAAAGCAATCTTATTTATGAGTCTTATGTCACTCATAGGATTTTATGATGGTTTTTTAGGTGGTGGTACCGGCTCATTTATGCTTTTTATTTTACTTATGTTCGGTTTTGATTTTTTAAGTGCTGCCGGAAACGCGAAAGTATTAAATTTTGCTTCCAATTTAGGCGCTTTAATTTTGTTTATGATATTAGATCAGGTTGACTATTTTTATGGTTTAATTATGGCAGCAAGTATGATTTGTGGATCGTATGTTGGGGCAGCTTTTGCAATTAAAAAAGGTGTCAGTTATGTAAAAACTTTATTTATTGTAGTAACTGCCATATTGATTATTAAAAATGCTTACGATTACATAATGCAATTAATAAATTGATTATTTTGAAAAAGAATTTGCTATATTTCAAAGGTATTCAAATACGTGAACGTGGCTGAGACAAATTAATTGTCTCAGCTTCTTTTCATTTTAAATTGACACTCATAATAGCTTATTGCTATCTTAATCCTTTTTTATTTTCATATAATGGTATACATTATTGAATTGATTATGTTTAAATTGTATTTGAAACGATTGAAAAAATATTCTGGGAGTGAATACGTTATGTCGAAAAAGAGAATAATAGCAATAGTACTTGCCGTAATTATCGTGCTTGGTGGTATTGTTATGAGTTCGATATCTACTGTGATTTCTTCGCTTTTTAGTGAAGATAGTATGTCAGAAATAGATCCATTTACTGAAACGGTAGAATCAGAAGGTGATACTTCAAAACGCATTGTGCACTTAACTTTAAATGGTGAAATTAGTGAGGGTACTGGTGAAGGGATGTTTGGAAGCTCTGGTTATAATCATGAAGCATTTCTTAAACAGTTGGATAAAGTTAAAAAAGATAGCTCGATAAAAGGTGTTTTATTAACCGTTAACACACCAGGCGGAGGTACATATCCAAGTGATGAAATTTATAAAAAAATTAAAGAAATAAAGAAAAAAGATAAAAAGGTTTATGTACATATGGATGCGATGGCTGCATCTGGTGGATATTATAT
This sequence comes from Staphylococcus sp. GDY8P54P, assembly GCF_017892645.1. Lineage (NCBI taxonomy): Bacteria > Bacillati > Bacillota > Bacilli > Caryophanales > Staphylococcaceae > Staphylococcus > Staphylococcus sp. GDY8P54P. Next base: position 41,637 of record NZ_JAESLN010000036.1, read on the forward strand.
ATCTGCCCCTGCTGATAAAATATATGCTGGTCCACAAACGACTACTGGATCTATTGGCGTTATTATGTCAAACGTTGATTATTCTGGTTTACAAGAAAAATTAGGCGTTAAGGAAAATGTCATTAAATCTGGTGAACATAAAGATATTATGAGTAGTTCTCGAAAAATGACTAATGAAGAGAAAGATATCATGCAATCAGTATTAAATGATAGTTATGAAAGATTTGTTGGTATTGTTGCTAAAGGTAGAGATATGCCAGAGAAAAAGGTTAAAAAGTTAGCTGATGGACGTATATATAGTGCGCAACAAGCCGAAAAGAATGGTTTGATTGATGAAATTGGTTATAACGATAATGCGTTAAAAGCACTTAAGAAAGACATAAAAGCAAAGGATGCTGAAGTGTTTAAATATAGTGAAGACGAAGGTTGGTTTAGTTCTATTTATTCAACTAAAACAACATTACATCAATTCAAAAATGAATTAAGTGAATTGAAATCAATTATAAGCAATGATACAGAAGCTGAACCTATGTATCTATATAAAGGTTAGGTGTATAAAATGGAGCAGTATACAAATCAACAAACATTACAGTCAACCCCAGAAAATGATAAATCTGATATAGAAGCAATGTATCATGAACAATTAACAAAGTCTGTATATGCTAGTTTTGGTATAAGGTTTTGGAGTTTTATTATTGATTTACTCATTATATTTGGCATTCAAGGACTATTATTAAAACCGATATACCATTTTACGCAAATTGATGAACTTAAGTTATGGATTGATTATTTTAGCTTAGGTCACGTTTTAGATGCGCTTGTATTTTATTTATATTTTGTATTATTAACTAAATTTTTCAAACAAACGATAGGTAAAATGATTTGTAACATTCGAGTAGAACGGATAGATCGTCAATCTCTTACATGGGCAGATGTGTTGTTTAGAGAATGGATTGGTCGTATTATAAGTGGCGTTTTATTTAACTTACCTTACTTGGTTGTTTTGTTTACAAATAAACACAAGGGTATCCATGATATCTTCGCTGATACAGTCGTAATCAGAAATAAATTTGAAAAGTTGTTTTATTTAAAAAAATAAATGTGAATTTTACTGAGCTATGAGTTTATTTTGATACGATAGATAGGTATACTATGGTTGTAAGAACTATTTAATAGGAGGCGTGCAATATGGCACAAATTACATTTAAACAAGAACCAGTAACACTATATGGTTCACAAGTAAAAAAAGGAGAATATGCTCCAAATTTTACTGTCTTAGACAATGATTTAAATGAAGTAACTTTAGAAAGTTATGACGGACATAAGAAATTAATTAGTGTTATTCCGTCTATAGATACAGGTGTTTGTGATCAACAAACACGTAAATTTAATGAAGAAGCTGCTAAGGAAGATGGTGTGGTTTTAACTATTTCTGTAGACTTGCCATTTGCACAAAAAAGATGGTGTGCTTCAAATGGTTTAGATAATGTAATCACTTTAAGTGATCATAGAAACTTATCTTTCGGTAAAACGTACGGCGTTGTTATGGAAGAATTGCGTTTATTAGCACGTTCTGTTTTTGTCTTAGATAAAAACAATAAAGTAGTTTATACTGAAATTGTTTCTGAAGGTACAAATTTCCCAGACTTTGATGCTGCTTTAGAAGCTTATCGTAATCTATAAATAATATAATATTGTCATATGATTAAACTAGTAAAACTCACAAAACAGTATCGTTGACATTATAAATTAAACTGTCCATAATTATTTGGTAATATAAGTTAGGGTACTGACTTAATTTCAATTAAATTATGGACAGTTTTTTTAGAAAGGACTTTTAAATGGCACAAGAAGAGACAGTAATGGAACAATTATTTAAGGCACTTGATGAAAAAACCAAATCTTTAAATGAAGAGAATGGTCAAAGTTTCATAGAAAATTTAGGACTTGCAATGGAAAATATTTATACTAATCAAAGGTCATTGTTGGAACAAGCCACGTTACAAGATAGACGTAAAGCATTTCAATTTGCTTATTTAAATTTAATGCAAAAAGAGGATGTTCAAGCAAATCATCAAATTACACCTGATTCAATTGGAATGATTCTAGGATTCCTTGCCGAACGTTTTTTAAAAAACAAAGATGAATTCCATGTAGCGGATATTGCGAGTGGTGCTGGACATTTGAGCGCTTCTGTACATGAAGTACTCACTGAACATACGATTATGCATCACCTGGTTGAAGTGGATCCTGTATTATCACGCGTTAGTGTACATTTGGCAAACTTTTTAGAAATTCCATTTGATGTTTATCCTCAAGACGCTATCATGCCACTACCTTTTGAAGATGCAGATGTTGTTATTGGTGATCTACCGATAGGGTATTATCCAGTAGATGAAAGAAGTAAAGAAATGCAACTAGGGTTTGAAGAAGGGCATAGCTTCTCTCACTATTTATTAATTGAACAAGCAGTAACAGCCTTAAAAACATCAGGATATGCATTTTTAGTAGTACCTAGTAATTTATTTGAAAGTACAAATGTGAAACAGTTACAAAATTTCATTGCAACAGAAACAGAAATGCAAGCTTTTTTAAACTTGCCATCTACACTATTTAAAAATGAAAAAGCGCGTAAATCCATACTTATACTGCAGAAGAAAGAAACGAATGTAACAAAGCCAGTAGAGGTTCTGTTAGCGAATATACCTGATTTCAAAAGCCCTCAACAATTTCAAGCCTTTTTACAAGATTTAAACGCTTGGATGATGGAAAATCATCCTGAAAATTAAACTGTAATATTCTTGAATTCTTACTGTATTAATGATTAAATAGATATGGATATAAAATAATTTAATTTAAATTGGAGGCATTATGCTATGTCAAAATTAATTTTGGCTATTAACGCTGGTAGTTCATCATTGAAATTTCAACTTATTGAAATGCCGGAAGAAAAAATTGTTACTAAAGGACTAATTGAACGTATTGGATTAAAAGATTCTGTATTTACCATTGAAGTGGGTGGAGAAAAACACAAGGAAACTTTAGATATTGCAGACCATGAACAAGCGGTTAATATCATGTTAGAAAGTTTCAAAAAACATGGTGTGATTGATAGCATTTATGACATTGACGGAACAGGTCATCGTGTCGTTCATGGTGGTGAATTATTCCCAAATTCAGTATATGTTACGGATGAAGTTGAAGAACAAATTGAGTCATTAAGTGAATTAGCACCTTTACACAACCCTGCAAACTTAATGGGTATTCGTGCTTTCCGTAAATTGTTACCAGAAATTCCACATGTAGCTATTTTTGATACTTCGTTCCATCAAACTATGCCAGAAAAATCTTATTTATACAGCTTACCATACCAATATTACGAAGATTATGGTATTCGTAAATATGGATTCCACGGAACAAGTCATAAATATGTATCTCAACGCGCAGCTGAGATTTTGGGCAAACCGATTGAAGAATTACGCATGATTTCATGTCACATCGGTAATGGTGCATCAATTGCTGCAATAGATGGCGGAGAATCTGTTGATACTTCAATGGGATTCACACCACTTGCTGGTGTTACTATGGGTACGCGTTCAGGAAATATTGACCCTGCATTAATTCCATTTATTATGGAAAAAACAGGAAAAAATGCAGAAGAAGTTTTGAATACATTAAATAAAGAATCAGGTTTATTAGGTATTTCTGGTACTTCAAGTGATTTAAGAGACATTATTGATGAAGCTAAAGCAGGTAAAGAACGTGCTCAATTAGCATTAGATGTCTTTGCATCAAGAATTCACAAATATATTGGTTCTTATGCGACACGTATGCACGGCGTAGATGTAATCATCTTTACTGCAGGTGTAGGCGAGAACTCTGATCCTGTTAGAGCAAAAGTTTTAGAAGGTTTAGAATTTATGGGAGTTTATTGGGATGCTAAGAAAAATGAAGCGATTCATGGAGAAGAAGGTTTCATTAACTATCCTCACTCACCAGTAAAAGTCATTGTTATTCCTACAAACGAAGAAGTCATGATTGCACGCGATGTAGTTAAATTTGGTAATCTAGAATAAGTTTGAAACAAAACTAGAGATTGTTTAATTTCAAAGTATAGAGACTTGATTCAGTTCAAAATCTTAAAAAGTTTCAAAACAAAATCTTGAATATAAGCATTTTGATTTATAAATAAACGTCAATTTCTATTGCAAGCTTATAGAAATTGACGTTTTCTTTTGTTTTATTATTAATGTTTTAACTACTTATTAAGTTTTAAAAAAATATACTTGAATTGAAAAACATAAGCTGATTGTTGTATTTTTAAGGTTTTATTTCGAATGCAGTTAGGTTCGTTTGTTGTTTTTGATTGAAGTTATTATCTGAAATAAAGACCAAGCTATCGTTACCATTAGGTAATTTCGGGCCAAATGACATTCCTTCTATATTGTCGATATGCCCAATGTCTTGCTCATTAAGATTTGCGATCAGTTGTTTTTTTACCGGTGCGACGTGAGATTTTTGGAGAGATTTAATATTTTTAATATCTGTTCCACTGGCTATATCGACTTTATAGACGCGAATATAATTTTTGAAATTACTATTTTTATCTTGAACAGTGGCACGCTCAAGTACAAGTAATTGTTTTTGATTCAAGGTTAAAATTTCAGCAATTCCATTTTCAGCATCTTTATTTTTTCCAGGTTTTTTAGGAATTGGATCTAGAGAATAAGCTTTTTCTGTTATAACATCTCCTTGACGATTATATTTTGTTAAGCGTGTTAGGGCGCCTGATTCTGTGGTTGGTAATTGATCATCTTGAAGTAAAGGTGCTTCCATAGAAGTCCAGATATACTTACCATTTTCAGAAAACGTACTCCCTTCTAGCGCCTGATTATTTCTAAATCCATATTTATTTTGATCATCCTTTTTGATAGGGTTATTGATTTGCAAATCATTGATCAATGTTCCAGTTCTACTAGTTATTCTTATGAAGGGATTGAAACCGAGATTTCGATCACCTTCACTTGTATAAAGTATATGGTTACGATTGAGAGGGTCAATTCTAATTGATTCTGGGTCAACTACAACATCTTGTGAATGGGGATTATACGATGCTTTATTTGGGTATTTTGTTCCATTAGCTTGTGTTAAATAGTGCATTCGAGTGAATTTTACTTTATTAAATTTGTGTTTATTATAATGAATTTGAGCTTCATAAAATCTGGCTGGATTTTCTTCTGAACGGTCATCGCTAATCATAAGCCATTTTTTGGATTTGGCATCATAGGAAATGCCAGAAAGACCGCCTACTTTTGTATCATTAAATGATTTATTATAAGGAATTGTTTCCGTATCTATATAATTTAATCGAGTAGCTGTTTTTTCACTTTTTATATCATCAGTTGAAGATGCGTATGTATGTGTTGGTGCAGAAATCAAAAAAGCATTAATGGCAAAACTAAGTATCATCAGTCTCTTAAATTGTTTCATATCATTGACTCCTTTAGGGGTATGTCTTAATTTTATTTTACTTACCTGATATGAAGCGCATTTGAATTTAATATAACAATTGGATAACAAGTAAATTATAGATGTTAAGAAAATTAATAAAAAGAGATAGTTTAACACTATATATCGTGCAAACTATCTCTCTTCTTTTAAATCTGTATGCTTTTATTAAATAGGTCGAATATTAAAGTTAGTGTGCTTGATACTTAGATCTAAATTCATCTGTAGCTACTTGTGGTTGGAAGTCTTCTGGAAGTTCTTCTGTGCGTACCACCAACACGTCACACGGAGAGTGTCGTACAATTGCCTCAGACACAGAACCTACGATAAATCTTTCAACTGCATTTAATCCTGACGTACCACACATAATTAAATCTGCTTCTACATCAGCTGCTAACTTTTTAGGTATGATTGCTTTAGGTGAACCAAATTCTAGTCTTGTTTCAACCGCGGTTACACCAGCATTTGTTGCTACTTCTTTATAACCTTTTAACAAATCTTCTGAGAAATTTTTTGATTTTTCAGTAAATTGAGCATCATAAACTTCATAAGAAGAGTAAGTTCTTGAATCAATAACATTGACGATTGTTAGTTTAGAGTCATTACGTTTTGCTACTTCTACAGCTTTATTAAATGCCCATTCAGCTTCATGTGATCCATCGACAGCGATTAAAATATTTTTATACGTTAGCATCACAATTACCTCCTTCATCTTCTTGCTTATATTATACCACTATTTACAGAATATTAACATAATTCCCCTTAATACATGTTGTAAAAATACCCTAAACTATGATTGCGCTTTCATATAATACGCGTTACTATAAATTTGGAGGTGGATAAAATGAGAATAGGTATTCCGAAGGAGATTAAAAACAATGAAAATAGGGTGAGTTTATCACCAAGTGGTGTACATGCATTAGTAGAACAAGGTCACTCAGTCATTGTTGAAAAATCTGCTGGTTTAGGTTCATATTTTGAAGATGATGATTATGTTACGGCTGGGGCGAAAATTGGTGATGGACCAGCTGAAGTATGGAACGTGGATATGGTTATGAAAGTCAAAGAGCCATTAGAAGAAGAGTTCCAATACTTTAAGGAAGGACTCATACTATTTACTTATTTACATTTAGCAAATGAAAAGAAACTCACACAAGCTTTATTAGATAATAAAGTAATAGGTATTGCTTATGAAACGGTTCAATTGCCAGATAAATCATTACCACTATTAACACCAATGAGTGAAGTAGCAGGGCGTATGTCTGCTCAAATTGGGGCAGAATTTTTACAAAAATATAAAGGTGGCATGGGCATTTTACTTGGCGGTGTGCCTGGCGTCTCTAAAGGCCGCGTAACGATTATCGGTGGAGGTCAAGCTGGCACAAATGCTGCTAAAATAGCATTAGGATTAGGTGCCGATGTAACAATTTTGGATGTTAATCCTAAGCGTTTACAAGAGCTTGAAGATTTATTTGATGGTCGTGTGCACACAATTATGTCTAACCCATTAAATATTGAACAATGTGTTAAAAACAGCGACTTAGTTATCGGTGCGGTATTAATTCCAGGTGCCAAAGCGCCAAATCTAGTTACTGAAGACATGGTAAAATCCATGAAAGACGGTTCGGTAATCGTGGATATTGCTATAGACCAAGGTGGTATTTTCGAGACAACTGATCGTATTTCAACGCATGATGATCCAACGTATAAAAAACATGGTGTTGTACATTATGCTGTGGCTAATATGCCTGGTGCAGTACCACGTACTTCTACCATTGCATTGAATAATGCAACGTTACCATATGCATTACAAATTGCGGGAAAAGGTTACTTAAAAGCATTACAAGATAACGAACCTCTATCATTTGGTTTAAATACAATTAATGGTGTATTAACAAATAAAGGTGTAGGTGAAGCTTTGAATTTACCTTATTCTAATGTTGAAAGTTCTCTTAAATAATAAAAAATAACAAACAAAAACTGGTAATCTCTTCTATAAAGTAGAGGTTACCAGTTTTTAATTTGGATTTTAAAATAATTTATGAAATTTAATGTGTTTAAATAATGATAATTGTAAAATATAATCTAAATATTGTGACACGAACACAACAATCGTTTAATTTCATAGCATTATAAACTGAATGGTCAACAATATGATGAAATTTGTGTTGCAGTTAAGCATTTGAATGTCATATAAGATTATTTGATACTGCTATACAATTTTTGTACCGTGTACTTCTTGAAAAGGAAATGCAGCAACGAGCGCTTGAACATTAGATTTTGTTAAACCACCACCAGGCATGATTTCAATATTTCCACCAGAATTCACGACTAATTTACCAAGTTGATTTAAATTATCAAAAATATCAGTTTCTGCTGGACCACCATGTGTCAGTAACCTGGTAAAACCTAGTTCAATTAATTTGTGTAATGCTTTTACTTGTCCTTCTAAATGAATTTCGTCGAAAGCCATATGACAAACAACAGGTATTGGTGATGCGAGTTGTTTTAAAGTTTTCATTTGCCATTCGTTCAGTGTATTATCTTCTGTTAAACAACCGAAAACAAAGTAGTCAATATCATATGATTTAATAGCTTTAATATCTCGTTGCATAATTTCAAAGTCGTATAAGCTATATACAAAGTTGCCTCCGCGAGGGCGTATCATGATAGCAATTTCTACATGATTTGCTTTACAAATTTCAGTAGCAATTTCAATCATTCCAATACTAGGTGTGGTACCTCCGACATGTAAGTTATCACATAATTCAATACGATCTGCACCATTTTCAATTGCGTATTCAACTTGTTGGATTGTTTCGACTACGGCCTCTTTGATCATTTTTCGTAACCTGTTAAGCTTTCGTTTCCATTTTCAGTAACAAGAATATCATCTTCTATACGCACACCAGCTACTCCTGGAACATAGATGCCAGGTTCGACTGTTACAACCATACCCGGTACGAATTCATTTGTATTTGTACTAGAAACATCTTGGTATTCATGCTCTTCTAATCCTAGGCCATGTCCTAATCGATGAGGGAAGTAGTCTCCATAACCAGCATCTGTGATAATATCTCGAGCAATAGCGTCTACATCTTTGATTTGTACACCAGGTTTAATTGCAGCAATCGCCGCTTGTTCAGCTTTTAATACGGTATCGTAAATGTTTTGAGCTTCTGAACTAGGCTTTCCAAATTTAATTGTTCTGGTCATATCACTACAATAATTTTCGTAAATGACGCCTAAATCAAATAACACAAATTCATTATTTTGTAATTGACGGTCGCCAGGTATACCGTGTGGTGATGCTGCGTGATCACCGAAAAGGACCATTGTATCAAAGCTCATTTCATTAACTCCATAAGCTTTGATTTCATATTCAATGTGATTAACAACTTGTCGTTCTGTCACACCTTCTTTTAAGAAATCTGCTCCAATTTCTATACATTTATCTGCTAGTTCACAAGCTTTCCGAATTTTAGCGATTTCAGATTCACTTTTAACATTACGTAGTGACTTTATCGTTTGATCTATGTCACCGAACGATTGTACTTTGAAAGCTTCGATTAATTCACGTTGACGCTGTACAGTTAAATGAGCCGCTTCTACTAACATTTTATTGAAAGTATGTGGATATTTATCTAATGCATTTTCTGTATCAAGGTAACCAATGACCTCTCCCTCAAAAGGTGAAGCTTTAACTTCTTCAACTTCAAGTTGTGGGCAAAATAAAACTTGATCACCATTCGCTTTGATTAAAAGAGCTAGTAACCGTTCGTGAGGATCACTTAAATAGCCGGTGAAATAAAAGATGTTTAATGGGGTAGTAATCCATGCTGCATCAGCTTGTTGTGACTTTAATGATTCTATAACTTGTTGTAACTTCATTTTACTGCCTCCTAAATATATGATTATATTAATTTTATGTTAGTTGTGTAAGGAATTCAAAAATAATATGTTGAAATAAAGTATATTGCTAAAATTATAAAAAAATTTATCGTTCATAAACACGTATTTTGGTAAAAGTGTGTTATAACTATTAATCATTGTGGTATATATAAAATAAATAGTTTTATGGGAGGAATTATCGATATGAAATTATCTTTTCATGGACAATCAACGATTTATTTTGAAGCAAATGGCAAAAAAGTAATTGTTGATCCATTTATTACGGGAAACGATTTATCTGATTTAGATGCTGAAACTTTAGAAGTAGATTATATAATTTTAACACATGGTCATGGCGATCATTTTGGTGATACAGTTGAATTAGCAAATAGAAACCATGCAACAGTTATTGGTTCAGCTGAATTAGGTGATTATTTAACGACTACTAAAAATGTTGAAAATGTTAGACCTATGAATATTGGTGGTAAAGCAGAATTTGATTTTGGAACGGTTAAGTTTGTACAAGCGTTTCACAGTTCTAGCTTGACTGATGACAATGGTATTCCCGTATATTTAGGTATGCCGATGGGGCTAATTTTAGAAATAGAAGGCAAGACGATTTATCATACTGGTGATACAGGATTATTTGGTGACATGAAATTAATTGCTGAACGTCATCCAGTTGACATTTGTTTTATTCCAATTGGTGATAATTTCACGATGGGCATTGATGATGCTAGTTTTGCAATTAATCAGTTCATTAAACCTAAAATTACAGTACCAATTCACTACAATACATTTGACTTGATTAAACAAAATCCAGAAGATTTCAAGTCAGCTGTTTCAGAAGGTGAAGTACAGATATTAAATCCAGGTGATGCAGTCCAACTTTAAAGTGATTGTGACATAAAAAATCTTGGATAAAACAAAAACGCCAATTTCTACTAGGATTTTAGAGGAATTGGCGTTTTCTTTGGTTTTATAGAATTGGATCGTTTGATGCAATGAGGTGACTATTAGAGTCATATTAAGTGTTATGCTATTTTACAATAAGCACAGGGATGCTTGCTCTTTTAGCAACTTTATGACTCACACTACCTAGCACGAATTTTTTCTTGGCTTCAGCACGACGGTTACTAAGTACAACAATTTCATATTTACCACTATTTGCCTCTTTTACCAATTGTTCTTTAGCATTACCACGAACAATGATTTCATCATATTTAATGCCATATTCATCGAGCGTATTTCGTGTATTTTCTAAACCTTTACTACGTTTTTCAACAAGTTTATCTAAATGAACACCAGATTTAATCGATGCTTGTGCATCTTGTTCACTGATTGCGTTAAGAATTGTTACAACAGTACCTTCACCAGCTAATTTTGAAACTTCTTCTAGCGCTTTTTCATTTTTAAGTGTGGTATCAACACCGAGTAAAATATTTTTAAACATTATTCCATCCCTCCTTAATTCTATTCTAATTAGAGTTTATCACAAATCAAATTAAAAATTATATATTTTCATAGTAACAGAGTAAAAAGTTTTATAAATATTAATATATTACTGAATATATGTCATAATTATAGTTAAAATATATTTTTTAAGTGATTAAATCGCAATTTTAGCTATAAAAAGTTATAATATCATAGAAAATGTCAAAAATGAGGTTATTAAAATGACAAAGCATGAGCAAATTTTATCTTATATCGAATCTTTAGCAGTAGGACAAAAGATTTCTGTTAGAAAAATAGCGAAAGATTTAAATGTCTCTGAGGGGACAGCGTATCGTGCGATTAAAGATGCCGGTAGAATTGGTTTAGTAGCAACAATAGATAGAGTTGGTACTGTCCGAATAGAAAAGAAATCACGTGAACAAATTGAACAACTTACATTTGGAGAAATTGTAAAAATAATTGATGGACAAGTATTAGGAGGAAGAAATGGCCTTATTAAGACATTATCAAAATTTGCAATTGGCGCAATGGAAATTGAAGATGTGGTAAAGTATTTAAGTCCTCACACATTATTGATTGTAGGAAATCGTAAAGATGTCCAATTGGCCGCATTGAAAAGAGGAAGCGCAGTATTGATTACTGGTGGTTTCAGAACGTCTAATGAGATAATCAAATATGCCGATGAACATGATTTACCGATACTGTCATCTAATTATGATACATATTTAGTTGCAAATATTATTAATAGAGCGATGTATAATCAAATGATTCGGAAAGAAATATTGGTCGTTGAAGACATAGTTAAATCAGTGAATGAAGATACTGTGGTTTTTGATAATATGACCTTGCACGATTACAAAGAAAAAGCAAAACGCACAGGACATTCCAGATTCCCGGTTATTGATGAACATTGGCGTTTAGTTGGTATTATCACAAGTAAAGAAATAATTAAAATGGATGACAATGATACTTTAGCACATTTTATGACGAAGTCTCCACTCAATGTACAACTTTCAACTACTGTTGCAAATTGTGCACACATGATGATTTGGGAAGGTATTGAATTATTACCAGTGATTTCACCAAGCAAAAAATTAATAGGTGTAATTACCAGAAAAGATGTATTAACAGCAATGCAATTGCTGAGTCGTCAGCCACAAGTAGGTGAAACCATTAATGATCAAGTAGCTAAACATATTACAATTGCAAACGATGATATTCAAGTACAAACTTCGCCTTTACTTACAAATCAATTTGGCACATTGAGTAAAGCAGTTTTTGTAGCAATTATTGAAGAAACCGTTCGTTATGAAATGCGGAAATTAAAGAAACTTGAAGTAATGATTGAAAGTTTAAATATCATTTACATTAAGACTGTGCAAATTGAATCTGAAATCAATGTTCATTATGATATGTTAGATGTAGGTAGAAATTTTGCTAAATTAGAGGTAACGATGACAAGTGATGGTAAACATGTTGCAAAAGCAATGATCATTTGTCAGATGATAGATTAAAGGGTATATATAAAATATAAAAAGGAAGATATAAAATGACGATGGAATTTAATCAAATTATGGATGAAATAAAAGCGGTTCAAACAGTAATTATACATAGACATGTGAGACCAGACCCGGATGCTTATGGATCGCAACTCGGCTTGAAAAATTACTTAAAACTTAAATTTCCAGAAAAGAATATTTTTGCAGTTGGAGAAGGAGAACCGTCGCTTGATTTTATCGGTACTTTTGATGATATTAGTGATGACCAATATAACGAAGCATTGGTTATCGTATGCGACACTGCTAATGCACCGAGAATCAGTGACCATAGATTCAATACTGGCAAACGTCTTGTTAAAATTGATCATCACCCAGCAGTTGACCAATATGGAGATATAAATTATGTCAATGATGAAGCATCATCAACGAGTGAGATTATTTTTGATTTCATAAGTCATTTTAACGATCAATCTCTGATTGATGATTCTGTAGCAAGAGTATTGTATCTAGGTATTGTTGGAGATACTGGGCGTTTTTTATTTAATAATACAACACCACATACGATGGAAGTCGCAAGCCAATTATTAAAATATTCATTTAATCATCAACAAGAATTGAATAAATTGGGTGAAAAAGATCCTAAATTATTGCCATTTCAAGGCTATGTTTTACAAAATTTTGATTTAAATGATAAAGGTTTTTGTAAGGTGAAAATCACAAAAGATGTACTAGAAAAATTTGATATTGTAGCGAATGAAGCTTCGCTATTTGTCAATGCGATTGCTGATATTCAAGGATTGAAAATATGGGTTTTTGCGGTAGATGAAGGAACTGAAATTAGATGTCGCATTCGTTCTAAAGGTATCGTCATTAATGATATTGCTAATGCATTTGGTGGTGGAGGCCATCCGAATGCATCTGGTGTTTCCGTTGCAGATTGGCAACAATTTGAAGAATTAGCACAAGCATTAAATAATAAATTGTAAGATTTGGGAGGTATTTGCTGATGGTTGCGCATTTAAACGTTCATACATCGTATGACTTATTGAATTCAAGTATTAAAATTAAAGATGTCATTGCGAAAGCAACGAAAGAAGGTTACACATCATTAGCAATTACAGATACAAATGTTTTATACGGCTATCCCCAATTCTACGACGCGTGCATAGCAGCAAATATTCATCCAATATTTGGTATGACGATTTATCTCACAGATGGTTTAGCTTCAGTTGAAACCATTGTCCTTGCTAAAAATAATCAAGGTCTAAAAGATTTATTTAAATTATCGTCTGCAATAAAAATGAAAGAAAAGTCTGAAACGCCCTTAGAGTGGCTTAATAAATATATTGATCATTTGATTGTCATATTTAAAGATGTAACTGAAGCACACCAAAGCATATTACAAAATTTTATTGGTAATGAAGATATATTTGTAAATCATAGTAGCCAACAAGGATTAGATTTTCCGGTCGTGTGGGCACAAAGTACAAACTATTTAAATGAAGATGATGCGGATACTTTAACGGCATTAGCTGCTATAAAAAATAATGAGAAATTAGATTTAGTTAAAGAAGTGCATGATTACAACGCACATATGTTTAGTAGAGCTGATCTAGATACATTCCATGTTAGTGAGCGTATTTGGCAAAATACAAATTACATCGCATCCATTTGTAATGCCGAACTACAATATCATCAATCATTATTACCTAAATTTAAAACACCAAATAATCAGCCGTCTAAAGATTATCTTTATGAGATGCTTCAACAAAATTTGAAACAGTTAAATCTATCCCAAGCATCATTACAAAGATACGACAACAGGCTTAATCATGAATATGAAATTATTACACGCATGGGTTTTGAAGACTATTTTTTAATTGTAAGTGATTTAATACATTTTGCTAAAACGCATGATGTATTAGTTGGTCCAGGTCGTGGTTCATCTGCTGGTTCTTTAGTTAGTTACCTATTAGATATTACGACGATTGATCCCATTAAATATAACTTGTTATTTGAGCGTTTTTTAAATCCTGAGCGTGTTACTATGCCAGATATTGATATTGATTTTGAAGATACACATAGAGAAAAAGTGATTAAATATGTACAGGAAAAATATGGCAATAATCATGTTTCTGGTATAGTGACATTTGGTCATTTATTAGCAAGGGCAGTTTCAAGAGACGTCGGTCGGATTATGGGTTTTGATGAAATAACATTAAATGAAATTTCATCTTTAATCCCTCATAAATTAGGCATTACATTAGATGAGGCATATGAGAAAAAGGAATTTAAACAATTTGTGCATAGAAATCATCGGCATGAACGCTGGTTTGAAATTTGTAAAAAATTAGAAGGTCTACCACGACATACGTCAACACATGCAGCAGGGATCATTATAAACGACCACCCTTTATATGAGTATACACCATTAACTTTAGGTGATACTGGCATACTGACACAGTGGACTATGACCGAAGCGGAACGTATTGGTCTGTTGAAAATTGATTTTCTAGGTTTACGAAATTTATCTATTATTCATCAAATCGTTAAGCAAGTAAAAAGAGATATGAACATTGATATAGATATTGAAGCCATTCCTTTTAATGATTCGAAAGTATTTCAGTTACTCTCACATGGTGATACAACAGGTGTATTCCAATTAGAATCTGATGGTATAAGAAATGTATTGAAAAAATTACAACCAGAACAATTTGAAGATATTGTAGCTGTAACTTCTTTGTATAGACCTGGACCTATGGAAGAAATACCAACGTATATTACTAGGAGACACTTCCCTGAAAAAGTACAATATTTGCATAAAGACTTAGAGCCTATATTAAAAACAACGTATGGTGTTATTATCTATCAGGAACAAATTATGCAAATTGCGAGTAAGTTTGCTAATTTTAGTTATGGTGAAGCAGATATATTAAGACGTGCAATGAGTAAAAAGAATCGTGCAGTATTAGAGAGTGAGCGACAACACTTTGTGGAAGGTGCTTTAAGTAACGGGTATGATGAACGATTAAGCAAACAAATTTTTGATCTGATTTTAAAATTTGCAGATTATGGCTTCGCACGTGCACATGCGGTGAGTTACTCCAAAATAGCTTATATTATGAGTTATTTAAAAGTACATTATGCTAATTATTTTTATGCCAATATCCTAAGTAATTCAATTGGTAGTGAAAAGAAGACAGCACAAATGATCGATGAAGCGAAACATCAGCAATTAAATATATTGGCACCCAATATTAATGAAAGTCATTGGTTTTATAAAGCAAGCAACAAAGGTATCTATCTATCTTTAGGCGCAATTAAAGGCATCGGCTATCAGAGTGTTAAACTTATTGTTGATGAAAGAAAAAGTAATGGTATATATAAAGATTTCTTTGATTTTACACGTCGAATACCTAAAAGAATAAAGAGTAGAAAATTACTTGAAGCATTAATATTAGTCGGGGCTTTTGATACATTTGGTAAAAATAGAGCGACGTTATTGCATGCGATTGATCAAGTGTTAGATGACGTATCCAATGTGGAACAAGATGATTTTATTTTTGATGTATTGACCCCAAAAACATCTTATGAAGACAAAGAAGAATTACCAGATCAAGTACTAAGTGATTATGAAAAAGAATATTTAGGGTTTTATATCTCGACACATCCTGTAGAGAAGGCATTTGAAGAAAAACAATATCTTGGTATTTATAAGCTTAATAATGCTAGAGATAATCAACCTATCTTTATTCAAATCGACCAGTTAAAACGTATTCGTACTAAAAACGGACAAAATATGGCATTTATTACGTTAAATGATGGACTTAATAATTTAGATGGGGTAGTGTTCCCAGACGCATATAAAAAATTCGAAATATACTTAAACAAGACAGATACACTTATTGTGAAAGGTAAATTTGAATATAGAAATAATAAAAAACAACTTATTATTAACCAAATAGAAAGTGTTGCGTCGTTTGAAAGTAATAAACTAGCAAATGCAAAACAAATCATCATTAGAAATATAGAAGATTTATCAGAAATAAAAAAGCAGTTAAATTTACAAGCAACGGCAGATGACATCCCAGTGAAATATTTTCAAGAAAACCAAAATCAATTTAAAATTATAGGTTTTATAACACGTAAAAAAGAAAAAATTGAAACGCTGATAGCCAAGTTTTCACCATGGGATATAAGGATAATTTAACTTTATCAAGTCTATAAACTATGATATAGTAAACTGATGGTTAAGTTGATACTTACCATCAGTTTATATTAAATGATAGTTTAAATACTACATGTAAAATATATGTTTTTATTACAAAAGTTATCATACAACATGTGCTTATGATTTAATGCTAACGATAACATTTGTAATTTTTGTTAGATTGTAATAAAAATATATATGACTGATTAAAATTATTGAATGTAAGGGGTAGGTTTACATGACATTAAGAGACGACGCACTAGAAATGCATAGAATTAATCAAGGTAAATTAGAAGTTACACCAAAAGTTCAAGTGACCAATAAAGAAGAGCTAAGTTTGGCATATTCACCCGGTGTAGCTGAACCATGTAAAGAAATACATGAAGACCCTAGAAAAGTATTTGAATATACAATGAAAGCAAATACAGTCGCGGTTGTTACAGATGGTACAGCTGTACTTGGATTGGGCAACATTGGTGCAGAAGCTAGTATTCCAGTAATGGAAGGGAAAGCAGTTTTGTTTAAAAGTTTTTCAGGCATTGATGGTGTGCCGATTGCACTAAATACTACGGATACAGATGAAATTGTAAATACGGTAAAATTATTAGAACCAAACTATGGTGGCATTAATCTTGAAGATATTTCTGCACCACGTTGTTTTGAAATTGAAGCGCGTTTAAAAAAAGAAACAAAAATACCTGTTTTTCATGATGACCAACATGGTACTGCAATTGTAACAGTTGCAGGTATGATTAATGCACTGCGCATTATAGATAAAGAATTATCTGATATAAAAGTGGTACTTAACGGAGCAGGTGCAGCAGGTATGGCAATTGTTCAATTGCTTTATTCATATGGTGTTAGAGATATGATTATGTGTGATTCCAAAGGTGCTATTTACGAAGGTCGTTCTTATGGTATGAATGATACAAAAGCATTTGTAGCTAAATGGACAAACAGAGATAAAGTAGAAGGCTCGTTAAATGATGTCATAAAAGATGCTGACGTATTTATTGGCGTTTCTGTAGCCGATTTGTTAACAAAAGAAATGGTTGAATCAATGGCTAAAGATCCAATTATATTTGCTATGGCAAATCCGAATCCTGAAATCAATCCTGATGTAGCAAAAGAAGCAGGTGCTAAAGTAATTGGAACTGGTCGTTCGGATTATCCAAATCAAATCAATAATGTCCTTGCATTTCCTGGTATTTTTAGAGGTGCATTAGATGTAGAAGCTACGCATATAAATGAAGAGATGAAACAAGCTGCAGTAGAAGCAATTGCAAATTTAATTAAACCAGAAGAATTAAATCCAGATTACTGTATTCCTGGTCCATTTGATAAACGTGTGGCACCTTCTGTTGCTAGAGAAGTTGCAAAAGCAGCAATGGAAACAGGGGTAGCAAGAACAGATATGGACCCAGAAGAAATTTATAATAAAACAATGAAATTAACAGATTTAGATAAATAATATTCATGAATACTGATCTCAAAATATTGTGTTTATAATATTGGGAAGACAGTAATGGTTAAGTGGAGGTTTAAAATGTTTAAAGATTTTTTCAATAGAAGTAGTAAAAAGAAAAAGTATGTGACTGTTTCCGATTCAAAACAAAGTGATGTTCCAGCAGGAATTATGACAAAATGCCCGAAATGTAAGAAGATCATGTATACTAAAGAATTAGCTGAAAATTTAAATGTATGTTTCAATTGTGATCATCACATCGCTTTAACAGCGTATAAAAGAATTGAAGCCATTTCTGATGAAGGTACATTCACAGAATTTGATAAAGGAATGACCTCTGCGAATCCATTGGATTTTCCAAGTTATGAAGAAAAAATTCAAAAAGATCAACAAAAAACAGAGTTAAATGAAGCTGTTGTTACTGGTACAGCACATTTAGAAGGTATTGAATTTGGCGTAGCTGTGATGGATGCTAGATTTAGAATGGGTAGCATGGGCTCAGTGGTTGGTGAAAAGATATGTAGAATTATAGAATATTGTACTGAGCATCGTTTACCGTTCATCCTATTTTCTGCTAGTGGTGGCGCTAGAATGCAAGAAGGTATCATATCTTTAATGCAAATGGGTAAAACCAGTGTCACTTTAAAAAGACATATGGATCATGGATTGCTATATATTTCGTATATTACAAACCCAACAACAGGTGGTGTATCGGCAAGCTTTGCTTCAGTTGGTGATATTAATTTAAGTGAACCTAAAGCACTTATTGGTTTTGCTGGTAGACGAGTGATTGAACAAACGATTAATGAAAAGCTACCTGACGACTTCCAAACTGCTGAATTTTTATTAGAGCATGGACAATTAGATAAAGTTGTACATAGAAAAGAAATGAAAGTAACACTATCTAATATTTTAAAAATGCACCAAGAGGTGAAAACGAATGCTTGACTTTGAAAAGCCACTTTTTGAAATAAAAAACAAAATTGAATCGTTAAAAGAATCACAAGAAAAAAATGACGTGGACTTACAGGAAGAAATTGATATGCTTGAGGCTTCATTAGAGCGTGAAACACAAAAGGTATATACTCATTTAAAGCCATGGGATCGAGTACAATTAGCGCGCTTACAAGAAAGACCTACATCTCTAGATTATATACCTCATATTTTTGATTCCTTTATTGAGTTACATGGTGATCGTAATTTCCGAGATGATCCAGCTATGATTGGCGGTATTGGTTATTTAAATGGCCAAGCAGTTACAGTTGTTGGTCAACAACGTGGGAAAGATACTAAAGATAATATTTATCGTAACTTTGGTATGGCGCATCCTGAAGGATATAGAAAAGCCTTACGCTTAATGAAGCAAGCTGAAAAATTTAATAGACCTATTTTTACATTTATCGATACAAAAGGAGCTTATCCAGGGAAAGCAGCAGAAGAACGTGGTCAAAGTGAATCTATTGCTAAAAACCTTATCGAAATGGCAGCACTTAAAGTGCCAGTCATTGCGGTTGTAATTGGTGAAGGTGGAAGCGGTGGCGCTTTAGGTCTTGGCATTTCGAATCGTTTATTAATGCTGGAAAACAGCACATATTCTGTAATTTCACCAGAGGGTGCATCTGCATTATTATGGAAAGATAGTAATTTAGCACAAATAGCTGCGGAAACAATGAAGATTACTGCAGAAGATTTATATGAATTGAAAATTGCCGATGAAGTTTTAAAAGAACCACTTGGTGGCGCTCATCATGATATTGAAAAGCAAGCTCAAAATATAAAAAGTGCATTTTTAAAACATTTGAATGAATTAAGTGCGTTTAATGAACAACAAATCATAGATGATCGCTATGACAAATTTAGAAATATCGGTTCTTTTAATGAATAATTAAAAAGACACGAAATAATATACTTCTGCAAAGCTATTTTTTATAGTATTCATACTAACCATGTGGATTTTAAAGTCTAAGGTTTTAAAAGAGCATTAAATTGCAATCAGGTATACAGCCCCCTGATTTCATATTAGTGCTCTTTTTTATTGAGTAAAGTAAGTCAAAAGTGGAAATTTGAGATATCTGTTTAATAAAGTAAAGTTAAAGGTATGATAAAGTATCATTGTTTTGAAAATATAAAATATAAGGAAACGCTTTCGTATTGTAAAATGTTTTTTTACAATAATTAAAAACGTTTACATGAGTTACAATGCCCTATTTTAATGGCACCTTCTATAATTTTATGGTATTTTTAGAATAAGAAATACATGTTAGAAAGGTATGTCGTCATGAAAAAAATTGCAGTGTTGACTAGCGGTGGAGATTCACCAGGCATGAACGCGGCTATTAGAGCTGTTGTTAGAAAAGCGATTTATAATAATATTGAAGTTTACGGTGTTTACCAAGGCTATCAAGGATTATTAAACGATGATATCGAGAAGTTGGAGCTCGGTTCTGTTGGAGATACAATCCAACGTGGCGGAACTTTTCTGTATTCAGCAAGGTGTCCTGAATTTAAAGAAGCAGAAGTTCGACAAAAAGCAATAGAGAACTTGCGCAAAAGAGGTATTGAAGGCCTAGTAGTAATAGGCGGAGATGGTAGCTATAGAGGTGCGCAACGCATTAGCGAAGAATGTAAAGAAATTCAAACGATAGGTGTACCAGGTACGATAGATAATGATATCAACGGTTCAGACTTTACAATTGGATTTGATACTGCATTAAATACCATTATAGATTGTGTTGATAAAATTCGCGATACGGCTTCAAGTCATGCAAGAACATTCATCATAGAAGTTATGGGTCGTGATTGTGGAGATTTAGCACTATGGGCTGGACTTTCAGTAGGAGCTGAAACGATCATTGTCCCAGAAGTGGAAACAGATATTAAAGATGTAGCTGAAAAAATTGACAACGGAATAAGACGTGGGAAAAAACATTCCATTGTTATGGTTGCAGAAGGTTGTATGTCTGGAGAAGATTGTGCAAAAGAACTGACAAAGTATATTAATGTTGATGCACGTGTATCTGTGCTTGGTCATATCCAACGTGGCGGCAGTCCAAGTGGCGCAGATAGAATGCTTGCTTCACGATTAGGTGGACATGCTGTAGACTTATTACTAGAAGGAAAAACAGCAATCGGCGTTGGTATTCGCAACAATGAATTAACAGATACTTCATTTGAAGAAATATTTAGGTCAAATGAACACAAGTTTGATTTTGAAACATTTGCTTTAGCAAATGAATTATCGATATAAAATACTGGGAGGCATTAATAATGAGAAAAACTAAAATTGTTTGTACAATTGGACCTGCATCTGAGTCTGAAGAAATGCTTGAGAAATTAATTAAAGCTGGAATGAATGTTGCGAGATTGAATTTCTCACATGGTGATCATGCAGAACATAAAGCTAGAATTGATAGAATTCGTGAAGTATCTCAAAGATTAGGTAAAACAGTTGCAATATTATTGGATACTAAAGGTCCTGAAATCCGTACTCACAACATGAAAGATGGTGCTATTGAACTTGAAAAAGGTACGGAAGTCATCGTAAGTATGACTGAAGTTGAAGGTACACCTGAAAAATTCTCAGTAACGTACGATAATCTAATAAATGATGTTCAAGAAGGCTCATATATTTTATTAGATGATGGCCTTATTGAATTACAAGTAAAACAAATAGATAAAGCAAACGGTGAAGTTGTATGTGATGTTTTAAACACTGGAGAATTAAAAAATAAAAAAGGCGTAAACTTACCAGGTGTTAAAGTAAGTTTACCAGGTATCACTGATAAAGATGCTGAAGATATTAAATTCGGTATAAGTGAAAATATTGACTTTATCGCTGCAAGTTTTGTGCGTCGTCCGAGTGATGTACTAGACATTCGTAAATTACTTGAAGATGGTAAAAACACAAACATTAGCATTATACCTAAAATCGAAAACCAAGAAGGTATTGACAATATTAAAGAAATACTTGAAGTTTCAGATGGTTTAATGGTTGCTCGTGGTGATATGGGTGTTGAAATACCACCTGAATCCGTACCAATGGTGCAAAAAGACTTAATCAGACAATGTAATAAATTAGGTAAGCCTGTTATCACAGCGACGCAAATGTTAGACTCAATGCAACGTAATCCTCGTGCGACACGTGCTGAAGCAAGTGACGTTGCGAATGCCATTTATGATGGTACAGATGCAGTTATGCTATCAGGCGAAACAGCTGCTGGATTATACCCAGAAGAAGCAGTCAAAACAATGCGTAATATTGCAATTTCAGCTGAAGCTGCACAAGATTATAAACGATTATTATCCGATCGAACTAAATTAGTGCAAACTTCATTAGTTAATGCAATTGGTGTTTCAGTAGCGCATACAGCATTAAATTTAAATGTAAAAGCGATTGTAGCAGCAACTGAAAGTGGTTCTACTGCTAGAACGATTTCTAAATATCGTCCTAAATCTGATATTATTGCGGTTACACCACATGCTGAAACTGCGCGTCAATGTGCATTGGTTTGGGGTATTCACCCTGTCGTTAAAGAAGGACGTAAAACAACAGATGCTATGTTGAACACAGCAGTTGCTACAGCGGTCGAAACTGAAAAAGTTCAAAATGGTGATTTAATCATTATTACAGCAGGTGTACCTACAGGAGAAAAAGGGACAACAAATATGATGAAATTACATCTAGTAGGTGACGAATTAGCTAAAGGTCAAGGTATCGGTAGAAATTCAGTTGTTGGAAATACTTTAGTAGTGAATGATGCGAGTGAACTTGAAGGCAAAGATTTAAGTGAAACGGTCATTGTCACAACTTCTGTAGATGAAACGCTTGTCCCTTACATTGAAAAAGCCAGTGGCTTAATTGCTGAAGAGAGCGGCATCACTTCTCCGAGCGCAATTATAGGTCTAGAAAAAGGCATTCCAACAATTGTAGGTGTTGAAAATGCGACTAAAGAGATACAAAATGATATCTTGATTACGGTAGATGCAAATCAAGGAAAAGTATTTGAAGGATATGCGAACGTACTTTAATCATAGTTATCATATGCTAAATCCTTACTCATAATATAAGCAACATAAGTGATAATACAAATTAAAAATGCACTTCCATTTATAAATGGAAGTGCATTTTTTCTAGATATAAAACTTTAACATCGTTACTCGATTTATAATCGTCACTTAAAGTAATACATCATACCATAAAAACATTAACAGATTGCGCTTATTTGATTGATATATAACACATGTTAAGCATGTCAAAAGTTATCTGTTTAAATGATTTCGATATGATATATACACCGTGTATTAAGATACTCAAATACTATTGTTAAACACTACACATAACGATGTAGCATCAATTCTCTTTTTTATACAGAAATAGCCCAAGACCATTTTATGTCTTAGGCTATTGTATTAGATTATTGATGTGTTGAAGCATTCAACAATAGTTGTTGATAGGATTACTTCATATCTGAAGTAGCGAATTTTTTATATCTTAGATACATAAGACTCAAGATGATAAACCAAATAGGTGTTAAATAGACTGCTCTTCTTGTTTCTACATTTACGAAAAGTAAGCAAAATACTAAAAAGAAGAAAATCAAAATGATATACCCAATATATTTACCACCAAATAATTTATATGTAGCATTTTTGTGCATTTCTGGGTTTTGGCGATGATAATTAATGTAGGCAACGATAATTAAAGCCCAAACGACTAAAAATAGTACTGTTGAAACAGTTGTAATATATGTAAATACTAAAGTTGCGTTTGGAATAATATAGTTCAATAAGGCTGAAAATAACAATAGAGCACATGAGACTAAGATTGCTATGTGAGGCACACCATTTTTGTTTGTTTTTTCAAAAATAGGGGGTGCTTGCTTTTGATTTGAAAGCCCAAATAACATACGGCTGTTTGAAAATATACCACTATTACAAGAAGAAGCAGCAGCTGTTAATACTACAAAGTTGATGATGCCTGCTGCAAATGGAATACCAATTAAAGCAAATAATCTCACAAAGGGACTTTCTTCTGGATTAATATTGTTCCAAGGGATGATTGACATAATTACAGTCAATGCACCAACATAAAATACTAAAATTCTAATCGGAACGCTGTTGATTGCTTTTGGAATCGTTTTAGTTGGATCTTTTGTTTCGCCAGCCGTCACGCCAATCAATTCAATCCCTACAAAGGAAAAGAGTGCCATTTGAAATGACATTAAAAATCCACTAATCCCTTTTGGGAAAATACCATGTTGATATAAATTAGTTAACGAGGTGTGTCCAAATTGTGTATCGTATGCCATGACAATCATTACAATGCCAACGACAATAAGTGCTAAGATTGTAACTACTTTGATGATGGAAAACCAAAACTCTAGTTCTCCAAAAAGTTTAGCGCTTAATAAATTGAGTGACATTAAAATTAATACACAAAATAGAGCACTTATCCAATTGGGGATATGTGGGAACCAGAAACTAACGTATTTAGCAACAGCTGTAACCTCTGCCATACCTGTAATAATCCAACACAACCAATATGTCCATCCGGTAACAAATCCAGCAAATGAACCTATGTATTGATTTGTTACATCAGCAAAAGATTTAAAATTCGTATTTGTTACAAGAATTTCACCTAAGCCTCGCATAAACATAAATAACATAAATCCTATAATGATATATGTAAGTAAAATCGAAGGGCCAGTTAATGCTATGGTTTGACCTGCTCCTAAGAAAAGCCCTGTGCCGATTGCACCTCCAATTGCAATTAACTGTATATGCCTATTGCTGAGTTCTCTTTGTAACTGTTGTTTTGCCATAAGTTTTAACTCCTTTATTAAGTTATTTATTATTATGATACGCAATTTAAAATAAAACAACACTTTTTTATAGTTGTATCTTAAAAAAGTCAGTGTAATATTATATTAATAATTTGTTATTAATCATGATAACCAATTAAAAACTTTGATAAATTGAAGAAAGGGTAATTACATATTAGAATGATGATATAACAACGTTCATTAATTATGGCGTGTTTATGGGCATATAAACAAATCATCATTTCTTAATGATTAACTAGGAATTTAAACTGAAATATTCACAAAAACGTAAATATTGGCTATAATGGTTTATGAAAGCCGTTTCATTATGAAATAGAAAAGGGGAATATATATGGCAGAGTTACAAAAAGGTTTAGAAGGGGTAATTGCAGCAGAAACTAAAGTGAGCTCTATCATTGATAGTCAACTTACATATGCTGGCTATGAAATTGATGATTTAGCCGAAAATGCTGAATTTGAAGAAGTAGTCTTTTTATTATGGCATTACCGATTACCTAATAAAGAAGAATTACAATCATTTAAAGAAAGACTCTTTAACTATATGACATTAAATCCTAGAGTATATAATCATTTTAAAGAGTACGCTACTAGTAATGTACATCCTATGACAGCATTAAGAACATCAGTGTCTTACGTTGCGCACTTTGATGAACATGCTGAGGATGAAAGTGAAGATCAAACGATGGAACGTGCAGTACGTATTCAAGCTAAAATCGCTTCACTTGTTACAGCATATGCTAGAGTTAGAGAAGGTAAAGAACCTGTTAAACCTAGCAGTGATTTAAATTATGCTGGTAATTTCTTATATATGTTACGTGGTGAATTACCAACAGATATCGAAGTTGAAGCATTTAATAAAGCATTGGTATTACATGCAGATCATGAGTTGAATGCTTCTACCTTTACTGCAAGATGTGCAGTGTCTTCATTATCAGACATGTATTCAGGTATTGTAGCAGCTGTCGGTTCTTTAAAAGGTCCATTACACGGTGGGGCAAATGAGCGTGTAATGAGTATGTTATCAGAAGTTAAGTCTATTGATGATGTAGATGAATACATTGATAATAAAATTAAAAATAAAGAGAAAATAATGGGATTCGGTCACCGTGTATATAAAAATGGTGATCCAAGAGCAAAATTCTTAAAAGAGATGAGTAGAAAGATTACATCCGAAACAGGCCAAAGCCAGTTATTTGATATATCTGTAAAAATAGCTGATAAAATGAAAGAAGAAAAAGGCCTTATTGCTAATGTGGATTTCTATAGTGCAACTGTATATCACAGTATGAATATTGAACATGATTTATTCACACCTATTTTTGCAGTTAGTAGAACTTCAGGTTGGATTGCACATATTCTTGAACAATATAGAGATAATAGAATTATGCGTCCAAGAGCACAATATATTGGTGAAACTAATAGAACTTATGAACCAATTGAAGAAAGATAATCACGAATTAACATAAATAAAACAATTCAAATGATGGAGGTATTTTTACATGGCAGGAGAAAAAGTAGTAAAAACAGCAGAAGGGTTAACTGTACCAAATAATCCTATCATTCCTTATATTATCGGTGACGGTATTGGACCAGATATTTGGTCAGCTGCTAGTAGAGTCATTGACGCAGCCGTAGAACAGGCTTATAACGGTGAAAAGAAAATTGAATGGAAAGAAGTACTTGCAGGTCAAAAAGCTTATGATGAAACAGGCGAATGGTTACCACAAGAAACTTTAGATACAATCAATGAATATTTAATTGCAATTAAAGGACCACTTACTACACCAATCGGCGGAGGTATTCGTTCATTAAACGTTGCACTACGTCAAGAACTTGATCTATTTACTTGCTTAAGACCAGTACGTTGGTTCCAAGGCGTACCTTCACCAGTTAAACGTCCGGAAGATACTGATATGGTTATTTTCCGTGAAAACACAGAAGATATCTATGCTGGTATTGAATTTAAAGAAGGAACACCAGAAGTTAAAAAATTAATCGATTTCTTACAAGATGAAATGGGTGCTAAAAATATAAGATTCCCAGAAACATCAGGCATTGGTGTGAAACCAGTTTCAAAAGAAGGTACAGAGCGTTTAGTTCGTGCAGCGATTCAATATGCTCTAGATAATAATCGTAAATCTGTAACTCTAGTTCATAAAGGTAATATTATGAAATTTACAGAGGGTGCTTTCAAACAATGGGGCTATGATTTAGCACATAATGAATTTGGTGATAAAGTCTTTACATGGCAACAATATGATGAAATTGTTGAAAAAGATGGTAAAGAAAAAGCTAATGAAGTTCAAGAACAAGCTGAAAAAGACGGTAAAATTATCATCAAAGATTCCATTGCAGATATTTTCTTACAACAAATATTGACACGTCCTGCAGATCACGATGTAGTAGCTACGATGAATCTTAACGGTGACTATGTGTCAGATGCGTTAGCAGCACAAGTTGGCGGTATTGGTATTGCACCAGGCGCAAATATTAACTATGAAACTGGCCATGCGATATTTGAAGCTACACACGGTACTGCACCAAAATATGCTGGTTTAAATAAAGTAAACCCATCATCTGAAATTTTAAGTGCTTCATTAATGCTTGAGCACCTAGGTTGGCAAGAAGCAGCTGACAAGATTACTGAGTCTATCGAAAAAACAATTGCTTCAAAAGTCGTTACTTATGACTTCGCACGTTTAATGGATGGTGCAAAAGAAGTATCTACATCTGAATTCGCTGATGAATTAATCAAAAATATTAAATAAAATGACAATAAATAACAATAAAGAAGTATTTTTCTAAGGAAAATAAATACTTTAGCTTAAGAGCGAGAATATGAAATCATGATTATTATGATTTCTATCTCGCTCTTTTATTTTGATTAAAATATATTTTACGAGCAAGCAAATCTTAGCAAAATATAATTTAAACGAAAGATTTAATAGTTAGAATATAAAATTAATGTTAAGGTATTATTAAAATCAGGAATAATAAGTATATTCAATACCAGTTATTGATTCATTGAAGAATTGTTTATGTAGACGATACAAATTAATTCTAGTCAAGACCAGACTCCAGTGTAAAATGCTATACAATGTTTTTACCATTTCTACTTATCAAAATTGATGTATTTTCTAGAAGAATAAATCCATTCATAATGTAGGTCCATAAGAAC
>NZ_JAESLN010000037.1:0-150269 GCF_017892645.1 Staphylococcus sp. GDY8P54P
ACTTTGAAGGGAGCATATCAGAACGGATTAGCTCTCTTATTTTGAGCATAGGTTTTATACCCTAAAAACTCATATTAATTTTGTTTTAGCAATGTAATGTTTATTTGGATTCTTTAACATTGACATCAGTTGCATTTGTTCTAGATCTTAAATCAGCTTCTATTTCTTCTAAACTACGTCCGCGTGTTTCTGGTAAGTATTTAATAACAAAGATTAAAGCACAGACACCGATAGCTGCAAAGATTAAGAAAACTTGTTCTACTGATAAAACATCAGTCAAAATAGGGAATAATTGCGCAACTAGTAAACTACCAATAGATAGTACTAAAGCAGCGATTCCTGTTGCAGCACCACGTGCGCGCATTGGGAATAATTCTGGTAACATAACCCAAAGTACTGGTCCCCAAGTAAAACCAAAGAAGATGATGAAAAGCGTTAGACAAGCAACCATAATCCATGCAGAAGATTGGATACCAATTGTCCAAACTAATATTGCCATGATTAATAGTGAAGCTACCATACCAATATTACCGATGACTAATAATCGCTTACGATCTATTTTATCAATAATCATAATTGCTACAATCGTAATAAGGACGTTTACGGTACCAATACCAACTGTGCCTAATATAGAAGTTGCATTTCCAAGACCAGCTTTACTAAATATCGTTGGTGCGTAATAAATAATAGCGTTAATACCTATAATTTGTTGTAATAAAGCAAATACACTACCAATGATCAATGTTGGTCTTAACCAAGGTGATTTTAATACATTCCAAGTGCTTTCAGAAATAGCATTTATTTCTTTCATATCAGCAATTTCTTTATCAATTTCGCTTTCTTTAAATGTTAATTTCATAACGTCACGAGCAGCTTTTTCACTTCTGTGTTCAAGTAGCCATCTAGGGCTTTCAGGCATAAATGCTACACCGATTAATAGAATGAGTGAAGGTAATACTGCTAAACCGAGCATCCATCTCCATCCTTCGATTGGAGTGAAAGCATAGTTAATTAAATATGAAGATAAAATACCAATTGTAATCATTAATTGGTTTAAGGAACTTAACGAACCACGTTGTTCGGTAGGTGCCATTTCAGATAAATATACTGGTACGATTGCTGTTGAGCCACCGACAGCTAATCCGATAACAAGTCTACCAATTACTAATACTGGCATTGATGGTGCTAAGGCTAAAATTAATGCACCGACAATATAAATAATAGCGATAATAAATACAACACGTCTACGACCTAATCTATCAGACATAGGTCCACTCGCACCGGAGCCGAAGATAGCGCCGACTAACATCGATGCAACGACAAGTCCTTCAGTAAAACTATTTAACGGTATGTCATCTTTTATAAATAACAGTGCACCTGATATAACCCCCATGTCATAACCATAGAGTAATCCTCCCAATGCACCAAGGAAAAAGATGAGCTTTTTATTCACTTTGATTCCCATATTAACCCTCCTGATAATATTCAATAATAATAAGTATACGCTTTCATATTTTAATTGTAAATGTTAAAGTATAATAAATTTATCTATTGATATATATTTATATGAATTGTAATATTTTTGTAGTTTAAATAAAAATGTATAGTTATATAAGTTGATATCAAATAAAACTCCGCACATCAATTTTTGTTTGATGTGCGGAGTTTTATAAAATCATCTTATGCGTCGAATTCGATAACAATTCTACCAGAATTATTATGTTGAAGCACTTCATCTATGCTGTTTTTAATATCTTTAAAGTTTATATTATGTTTTATATCATGTAATTGATCTGGTTTTAAATCTTTTGATAGACGACGCCAAATATGTTTCCGTTGTCTCATTTCTGTATATACAGAGTCAATACCTATAACGTTTACACCTCTTAATATGAAAGGAAAGACTGAGCTATCGAATGTAGCGCCTCCTGTCATGCCAATGAGCGCAACGCTACCATTATAATTAAGTTGCTTAATGATTTGTGAAAAACTGTCACCACCAACTGGATCGATGACTGCTTGCCATGTGCGTTTACCTAAAGGTTTATTATCTTCTTTGTCAATTCTAGAAATAACATCTTTTGCACCTATGGTTTTAAGTGTTTCAGTAGCTTCAGTCTTACCTGTACTAGCGATCACACCATATCCAATGCCATTTAACATCATAATCGCTAATGTTCCTACACCACCTGTTGCACCTCTTACAAGCACTTGATCTTTTTCTACAGATAGTCCATTATGCTCTAATTTTTCAATTGCTAAACCAGCTGTGTAACCTGCTGTCCCATATATCATAGCTTCTTCAAGTGTGAGGTCTTTAGGTAAAGGTACAATCCATTCTTCTTTTACGCGGACATATTCACTAAAACCTCCGAAATGGTCTGTTCCTAAACCGTACCCTGTAACGATGACTTCATCTCCTGGTTCAAAAGCATGTGTGTCAGAGTGAGCTACCACACCTGCTAAATCGATGCCTGGCACCATTGGATAACTGTTAACAATTTTTGAATTGTCTAATGTAGCTAATGCATCTTTATAATTAATTCCAGAGTATTTCGTTTTAATCAACACTTCACCTTCTGGAAGATCATCTATTGTCATATCTTTAAATTCGCTTGTTACTTTGCCGTCTTGTTCATTGACCACAAAAGCTTTAAATGTTTTCGTCATTGCCTTATGGCACTCCCTTATGTATATATATTTATGAACAATTAAAAAACTAGAACTACTTTATCATGATATTGTGAATTTCACAATAAGTGTAAAAGCGCTGATTTAAAAGTAAGCGTTTTAATTTTAACAATCGTAAACTTTATGTCATTTGACTATACTTTAAGTTGTCAAAAAAATATATTAAGTCGTATAGTAACATATTTAACATTTTAGTATACTAATTGACAAGATGGTAAAAAGGGGGCATGCAGTATGACAGATAATATTGAATTGGTAAAACAATCGGAAGTACATCGGTTAAGAGAAATTTGTATTACAACATTTAAACATACATTCAAAGAAGGTGGATATACACAGGAAGATTTTGAAACCTATTTTAAACAGGCATATAATGTGGAAACGTTACAAGACGAATTGAATAATAAACATTCATTCACATATTTTTATCTCAGCAATAATGAAATTGTAGGTTATTTTAAATTAAATATAGACGATGCACAAACTGAGGCAATGGGTGAATCCTACTTAGAAATTCAAAGAATATACTTTTTACCTCAATCACAAGGTGGAGGAAAAGGGAAAAATGTTTTTGATTTTGCAATTAAAAAAGCACGCGAGTTGTATAAAACAAAAATTTGGTTAGGTGTATGGGAATATAATGAAAAAGCATTAAACTTTTATAAAAAACAAGGCCTACGTATAACAGGTTCACATGAATTTCATACTGGTAACGTGGTAGATACAGATTTAATAATGGAAAAAACCATATAGCAGCTTTTGAAAAAGTCGTTTATCCTGTAATTTGTTCAATTATCTTGGCGCATTGTATTCCTATTGCAAAAGCTAGATATTAAATTAAAGTTTCTATTTTTTAAGTTTTTGTAAAAATTATATTTATTTCAAAAAAAGTTTTGATAAAAGGTGTTTATTTTAATAATAATAGTGAATAACATAATAATTCTCATTTATCCTATTTGTTAAACACATTACATAATTTTAAATTAGGCAATGGGAAGGACACAACTAAGGAGGCTTATTATATGAAGAAGTTATTAGCAGGTTTTCTTACACTTACATTAGCACTTGCTGCTTGTTCTAATGGTAGTGATGACAATGGCGGTAGTAAAGACGATAGTTCGAAAGACAAACAGTCTTCCGATGACAAATCAAAAGACTCAAAAGATTCTAAGAGCGATGACAAAAAGGACAATGATAGTTCCGATAAAGATTCAGATAGTAATTCGGACAACAAATCAGACAGTGATGCTGATAAAAATAGTTCTGACTCAGACTCTAGTTCTAACTCTGATGATAGCAGCAATTCTGGAAACAGTGACAATGCCAATGATAGTTCGACTAACGGTTCCAACGGCAGTGATAGCAATAGCGATAATTCAAATAATGATAACAATTCAAGCAATGCGGATAGCAATGAGAGTACAGCAAGTAATGCAAATAGTAATGCTGATCAAGCATCTAATAGTGCAAGTAATTCAAATGCGGGCAACACAGGTAACAGTGGTGCTTCTCAATATGTGGCACCTTATCAAGGTCAAAATGCAGTGCCAGTCGCACAAAACATTACTTCAGGTAGCACTGACGCACAAACAGCTTTACAGTCATTGCCTAATTTCCAAAACGCTTTAGACAATGCAACTGCTGAAGTCAATGCGTTAAATGGCCAATCAAATCCTTATAATGATTATGCTATTGAAGGAAGCGAAGGGAATTATAGCTATATCTTTAGCTTCCAAAACCAAGCACAACCTGGTAGTTATTCAATTGTAACTGTTGACCAACAAGGAATTGTTAGAGTAGTTGATCCAGCTTACCAACAATAAAAGCATCATAAAATAACGTGATTTTTATACGTATTATAAAAAAGTGGCAAGTAGAAAGCATTAACTTCTAACTTGCCACTTTTTAATTTGGTAAAATTTTCTTTATGTGCGAATCGTTCGAGTATGATTCCTTTAAATGCATTTTATATTTAAATAAAAGCACCAAAACCAATATTCATAATTTAAACTTTGAATTTTAAATTAGAATAACAAATTGTTGGTTGTATATGTGATGATTAGTTTAATTTATTGGAATTAATCGACTTTTGAATAATATGTGAAATCGTTTCAAAGGCATGGTTGTCTTTATTTATAAACGGATTAGCATGTATATCTTTCATTTGGTGACTGATTAAATCATTTAAGAGCGCTTTTGAATCACTATATCTAACTGTAGAAAGAGAATGCATAACATCTTCATAAACACCGCGTTCACTCACATATTTTTCATGATCAGGCGTATATTGGCAGACAGTTTTATCAATCGTAAGTGCATCAAAAATAAGTGAAGAATAGTCTGTTAATACTGTATCTGATACTAACAATAAATCTTGAACTTCAATATGTGATGGCGCAATGATAGCATTTTCAGGTATATAGTTAGATTGGTCGTTGATATGCCCTTTAAAGATAACATTATATTTATTCAATAAGCCATCACTCATTGGTAACAAATCGGTTGCTTCATTTGCTGCTTTCCATGTAGGAACATAAAGTAATGTTTGTTTTTGAGGATCTAGTTTTAATTCTTTCTTTATAAATGAGATATATGGTTGATCAGATTGTTTATCTAACAGATATCTAATTCTCGGATACCCACAATTTAATAAGTGTGTGTGTTGTTGTGGAAACGCAGACTTGAAATGTTCCATAATGGCTCCGGAATCACTGATGAAGTAATCTTGTTGCAACCATTTATTATATTTGCGTGCACGATAATTATAGATATTGAGATTCTCATTAGGTTCATGACTATCTAAAAATAGTTTTTTAATAGGTGTGCCATGCCATAGTTGTATAATTGTACCATTTGGTTTGATATCATCAGGGATATCGTTTTCTAAAATAACCACACTTGCTGTTTCTATTAGATTTTTTGATTTCGCGTCATTTGGATCGATAAAATTAGGGCCATTTACATCATTCGTTATAAAAAATATAGGTAATTTAGAAAAGTACTTTGCAAAATGATTAAATAAATAGCGAGAATTACCTCGAAATCCATAATCAAAACCTAAAAAGACGATATGATTTTTAACTTTCGATTTATCTTTCTTATAAATATAACTGCTTTCATAATGTTTTTTTTCGTAATGACGATGAACTAAAGTATAAATCCAATGTGGAAGTTTGAATTTAGTATTTTTAAGCACTTTATCTGTAAATCGAATGTCGTCATGATTAGGCGCTAGTGTTTCACTATTTTTAAATGGTATCGAGTGTTTATGTTCAAAGGCTAATTTGTTTAAATTGAATTTAGTAGTGTTTAATGGCGTGAATGCTTGAATGTAATCCCATATAGCACTACTGGTTGTAAAAGCATGTTTGAAATTGAAAACGACATGGCTATCTGTTACGACATCATCTTGCAATAGTGATAATAATGCTAAGTCAAATATATTATTAATGGTATAATTGTTTATTATTTTTTGAGTGGTTTCTATATGGAAAATAATATTTGGAAAATGATTTAGATTATCCATCCAATCATTAAAAGTGATTTCGGGTTTACCAAAATATCGGCAATCATTTAAATATTGTTGATTGATTGTATAATCTGCAACGATAGTGACCGGTTTTAGTGTAACTGCGTCTAACATCGATTGATAAATTTCACTATTTTGATCTATATATACAAAGTGAGTATATCCTTGTGCTGTAGCTTTCTCAAGGTCCTTTACGAAAAGGTCCCACGTTGAAACTTCTATTTGCTTTATCATTTATAATCCCTCGATTTAAATATTATTATCCTTATTTTATCATTTAATACGTCATAGATAAAAGAAACTTCAATATTCATATTAGGATTGAAGAATTGCGTTTGAGATGATGTATATTCAATTGGAATTTATTAGAAAAATAAAAAACTTTAATTTTAGGCTATTAATTTTTTGGAAATTATTGTATTTTACTTAAAGTAGATGTTATAATTTATGTGAAATAATTCACAAATGGAAGATGATTAATTAATTTAAGTATAGGAAGTGAGTATAAATGTTTGTAGAAAGTATTAACCCCTTTAACAATGTATTATTATCCAGTATTGTAGCCGCTATCCCTATCATTTTATTTTTATTATGCTTAACCATTTTCAAAATGAAAGGGATATATGCTTCAATTACGACATTAGTAGTTACATTGATACTTGCAATAACGATATTCAAATTGCCTATGAATATCGCAACAGGTGCATCAATTGAAGGATTTTTCCAAGGCATCATTCCAATTGGTTATATTGTGATTATGGCAGTGCTGTTATATAAGGTTACAAATGAAACTGGGCAATTTGATAAGATTCAAGATAGTATTGCGAGTGTATCGCAAGATCATCGTATTCAATTATTGCTCATAGGTTTTGCGTTTAATGGATTTTTAGAAGGTGCAGCAGGTTTTGGTGTGCCGATTGCCATATGTGCCTTGTTATTAACTCAATTAGGCTTTAAACCTTTAGAAGCTGCAATGTTATGTTTAATTGCTAATGCTTCAGCTGGTGCATTTGGAGCAATTGGCTTGCCTGTAACAGTGATTGATACACTTGGTTTACCAAGTGATGTTACAGGATTTGCGGTTTCTCAAATGTCTGCTTTAACTTTATCGATTATGAATATGTTTATCCCATTTTTATTAGTATGGATTATTGACGGTTTTAAAGGTATTAAAGAAACGTTACCAGCAATCCTTATTGTTGGTGGAACTTTTACGATATTACAAGCTTTGATTACGGTGTTTATTGGACCAGAACTAGCTGATATTATCCCACCGTTAGTATCAATGTTAGCGTTAGCCTTATATTCTAAAAAACATCAGCCTAAAAATATATTTAGGTTGAAAGATAGTGGAGAACCTAAGTCTATTGTAAAACATAATTTTAAAACTTTAATATATGCATGGAGTCCATTTGTGATTTTAACAGCATTAGTTATGATTTGGAGTGCACCACAATTTAAAGCGTTGTTCTCACCTAATGGTGCGTTGAGCGCATTAGTATTTAATATTCAACTACCAGGTACGTATAGTGACATTGCTGACAAAGCAATTACATTACCACTCAATATCATTGGACAAACTGGTACAGCGATTTTATTAGTAATTTTAATAACTATATTAATGTCAAAACAAGTGAACATGCTTGATGCAACACGCTTATTAAAATTAACTTTTAAAGAATTATGGTTACCTATTATTACAATTTGTATTATTTTAATTATTTCTAAATTGATGACTTATGCAGGTTTAAGTAATGCTTTAGGTGAAGGTATTGCTAAAGCAGGATCAATCTTCCCGCTATTGTCACCTATCTTAGGTTGGATTGGCGTATTTTTAACTGGTTCTGTGACAAATAATAATACACTATTTGCTCCGATACAGTCAGCGGTAGCTAATAATATTGGTACAAGCGGTGCATTGCTTGTATCTGCAAATACAGTAGGTGGTGTAGCAGCGAAATTAATTTCACCACAATCCATTGCGATTGCAACTGCATCTGTACAACAAGTAGGTAAAGAATCAGAGTTATTAAAAATGACGTTACGCTATAGTTTTGCATTTATTATCTTTATATGTTTATGGACTTTCATGTTGAACTTTATCATTCATTAAAGCATCGTGGTTATGGTTGTTAGTAAGATGCCTGTGATTATGGCATATTACAGATGATTAAGTTTATTGTAATAAAATATAAAGATCGAAATAAAAAAGAAGCCGTTTGGCTTCTTTTTTTATTTCGATGCAATCATCATTTGAAAGTAATGGTAGACTGAATCTGATGAAAATAATTGGACGGTTTGATACCCATTTTCTATGATGGATTGTTTATTAAATTCCTGATTGATAAGTCTGAGTAGTTTATTAGAAAGATCTTTTACATTTCCATGCGATACGAGGTATCCATTGACGTTATTTTGTATCAGAGCGTCTGGTCCTGCATTACCATCAAAACTAACCACGACATTACCTTGATTCATAGCTTCTAAAATTACCATTCCGAACCCTTCATTACGAGAAGGGACGACTGTAATATCACTTTTAGCTAATTTTTCGTTTAATTGCTGAGTTGAACCATAAAGTTTTACGATATCTGCTAGTTGGTGCTCTATGACTAATTGTTGTAAAAGCTCATGCTCTTTTCCGTCACCATAGATGTGTATTTGATATTTAAAACGTCTGACTTCTTGTTGAATAGGTATGATACTTTGAATTAATAGGTCGAACCCTTTTTCGTATTCTAGTCGTCCTGCGGCAGTAATGATTTTTTCTTTTGATATTGAGAGACGGGGCTCATTTAAAATGTTGGGTATGACATAAACAGGAGTTTGAACAAAAGATTCATATTTACTTTTATCACTTTCTGTTAGTGTGGTTATTTTGTCTAAATATTGATAAGCATCTAAGATTTCTTGTTGTAGGGTATCGTTATGTGCTTCAAAATTCATATGTTCCATACCTATTTTCTCTACATTTTGTGGACCATAGTGAGCAATTAATATATTAAAACTCGCACGTGTACCAATGAGCATATCAGTGGAAACATTGCGTATTGCTTGAATCATTTTCTTTTCTATATAATGTGAAAACTGATAAAGACCTGGTTCATATTGTGAAATTAATTTTGGTCTAGAAAACGGAGTGTATTTGCGGATTCTATTAAAAAATATAGCTTTAATATTTAAAAAATGTAACTGATAGTCTGTTAAAGCACGAACTTTAATAGATTTATGTAGTTTGAAATAAGGTTTAGAAGCCCCCTTGAAAACGGAAATGATTTCAACCTTATGACCTTTTTCGGCTAAAACATTAGCTAATTGAGAAATAGATTTAACAGTACCACCCATAGCATAAACATTATGCGTAAAAAAAGTGATAGATTTCATTGGAATACCTCCAAAAGTATAAGAATTAAATTAAAATTTATTATAGCATGAAATTTAAGAGAGTGATAAAGTAATGAATGTTATGTGTGACACAATGTAATTTGATTTTAAGTGTCTAATGTTAATTGCAATTTAAGTCGTCTCATAGCTATTATAGTTAACAGGTATTAACATAATTTGAGTAGAATTACTGAAAGCCCTTTTTTCATAGGACAATAACGTATATAATTAGAAGTGTAACAAAAGATTCTGCTATTTTTTTAACATTTAGTATAATTATAGTAGATTAAGATTTAAATTATTCACTATAGAAAACGCTTTATCATGGCTGTGATTTTCCTAGATAAAGATAACGTGTCTATAAACATATATAAAAGGGGGACTGTGTTTGTTATGAGTAAACAACATAGCAAAACAGATGTCATATTAATTGGCGGCGGTATCATGAGCGCAACACTAGGAACGTTATTAAAAGAACTTGCACCTGAGAAAGATATTAAAATGTTTGAAAGATTATCTACACCAGCAGAAGAAAGTTCAAATGCGTGGAATAATGCAGGAACAGGGCATTCTGCATTATGCGAATTAAATTATACAAACGAAAACAAAGATGGATCAATCGATATTTCTAAAGCTGTTAAAATTAATGAACAGTTTCAAATTACAAAGCAATTTTGGAATTATCTTGTTAAGCAAGGTCAATTATCAAAACCTGAAGCCTTTATTAAGCCTGTGCCGCATATGAGTTTTGTACAGGGTGTACGCAATGTAGATTTTTTAAGAAGACGTGTAGAAAGATTAAATAAAAATATTTTATTTAGTAATATGGAAATTACAGATGACAAAGCGCAAATTTCTGAATGGGCACCGTTGATTATGGAAGGGCGTACATCCAATATACCAATGGCTATTACATATGATAAAACGGGGACAGATGTGAATTTTAGTGCGTTAACAAAAAAATTATTTTCAAATTTAGAAGATAAACATGTAGAACTTAATTACGAACATGAAGTAGAAAACCTAAGTCAACGTAAGGATGGCACTTGGGAAGTTAAAGTGAAAGATTTGAAAACGGATGAAGTGACAATAGTGGAAAGTGATTTTGTGTTTATTGGTGCCGGTGGTGCTAGTTTACCTTTATTACAAAAAACAGGTATCAAGGAATCTAAACATATTGGTGGATTCCCAGTAAGTGGTCTGTTCTTAGTATGTAGAGATGAGGCTATCACATCAAAACATCTTGCTAAAGTTTATGGAAAAGCAGCTGTTGGTGCGCCGCCAATGTCAGTACCACATTTAGATACACGCTATATTGATGGCAAACGTACATTATTGTTTGGGCCATTTGCTGGTTTTTCACCTAAATTTTTAAAGACTGGTTCAAATATGGATTTAATAAAATCAGTGAAACCAAACAACCTTATTACAATGCTATCGGCAGGAATTAAAGAAATGAACTTAACTAAATATTTAATTTCTCAACTCACATTATCAAATGAAGAGAGAATGGAAGATTTACGTCAATTTGTGCCAAATGCAAAAAGCGAAAACTGGGAAATTGTGGTTGCTGGACAACGTGTACAAGTCATTAAAGATACAGATAAAGGAAAAGGCACGTTACAATTTGGTACAGAAGTCATTACTTCCGAAGATGGTTCTTTAGCAGCATTGTTAGGTGCCTCTCCAGGTGCTTCAACTGCTGTTGACATCATGTTAGATGTACTTCAACGTTGTTATAAACAAGAATTTAACAATTGGGAAGAAAAAGTTAAAGAAATAGTGCCTTCATTCGGTATGAAATTATCGGAAAATGAAGCTCTATACACTCAAATTAATAAAGAAATAACTAAAAACTTAAAGATTAATTAATAGATATAGTGCACTCATTTTAACAAATGAGAAGCTTAGGAGATAAATAACCATAGTCAAAATAAGAGCGCCAATCCGCAAAGGATTAGCGCTCTTTTTGTAATTAAAATCTCAAGGTTTTAATTGTCTATGTTTGCTAGAAAATATTGTAACCTGTTATGAGCTTTAATTCATAAAATTCACAGGTATCAGCTCACTTGTTATATTGTTATTTATGGATGGTAACAGTGAATGTCGTACCTTCATATTTCGTACTTGCTACTTCAATTGTACCATTGTGTAATTCAAAAATTGCTTTCGCAATAGCTAAGCCTAAGCCATTGCTATTATCATGATTGCTTGCTTTATAGAAACGCTCAAATAGACGAGATTGGGTTTCTGGTGTCATGCCTTGACCATCATCAGTGATATTAAAATGAATTTGATCGGTATCATGTGTGAGTGTAATATCAATTGTACCCCCTTGTTCAGAATATTTGATCGCGTTCGTTATTAAGTTTTGAAAAGCTTGATTTAGTAAGCGCTCATTCCCAATTATAGATACATTAGCTAAATCAGACATAATGATTAAATCTTTTTGATTCGTCGCAAATTGTTCATGGCGTATAATCTGTTTAATCAGTTTATTAAGTTCGATGTTGTCAGTTAATTCTAGATGTTCGCCATTATCAATTTCTGATAATAATAAAAGTTCTTTGGTTAATTCACTGAGCTGTGTTGTAATTTGGTATATTTCATCGATATATTTTTCACGAGCTGTTGCGTCTTTAGCGAATTTTAATTGATCAAGTAAATGATGAATATGTGTTAACGGTGTTTTGATCTCATGTGAAACATTTTGAACAAAGTGCTGTCTCATGTCATCGACTTGTTTTAAAGAGAGTCTCATTTTATCAAATCGATATTGTAATGTGCCAAATTCATCATTACGTTTAATGTCTATCGGTACATCAAAATTGCCTTCCATTAACCTTTCAGTCGCTTGTTTTAACTGTTGTATCGGTTTAATAATCATATAAGTTGAAGAAATAACCCAAATGATTGAGATGACTAATAAGAGTGTAATTAATATGACTAAGAAAATTCTAAATTCACTAAAAGTTTTTCCGATGTCTGGTCTCATAAAAACAGCATAATTTTGACCATTGGATTGAAATTGCACACCCACAGTATTTTGAGTAGTATTTTCAAAAAATCCAGTGATAAAAGGGTTGTAGGGCAAATTTCTTATCCCATGATAATCATGGCCATTTAACACAGATTTAATGTTTTTAGAGTCAACATTATCTTTTCTAAATGCAGTGCCATAATAAGCCTTTTTGCCATTTTCTGAGACGGTCATCACTTGATAATTCATTTGTCCAAGATGTTTGAAAAAGGGTTTTGGCATTTGTATCTTAGATTCTTTTTCATAGGAAATAGCATCTTTTAATGTTCTCATTATTTTTGCATCATTATTCTCTTTTAAATGATTGTGATAAATAATGTTAGTTAATAGAAAACTAAGCAATGCACTCGATAGTAAAATGACGACAGTATAAATAGCAATACGTGAATATAGTGATTTAAACATTGTCATCAACCTTGTATCCTAAGCCACGTACTGTATGAATCGTAATCGTAGCTCCTAACTTTGACAATCGCTTTCTCAAACGCTTAATGTGTACGTCAACGGTCCGTTCATCACCTTCATAGTCAAAGCCCCAAATTTTTTCAATCAAATCGTCACGGTTAAATACTTGTTTTGGATGTGAAGCAAGTAAGAATAAGAGTTGAAACTCTTTATTTGGTAAGTTCATTGATTTAGTAGAAGATTGAAGTTCTAAATAAGCTTGATTGAGCGTGAGATTTCCAACTTTCAATTCATTATTAGCATTTATATTATACCGTTTTAATACTGCTTTTATTCTAAAGATAAGCTCTTTTACTTCAAATGGCTTAGTAACATAATCGTCTGTACCAGTTAAATAGGCTTGTTCCTTATCACTAAGTGCGTCTCTTGCTGTTAACATAATGACAGGCATTTCAAAATCTTCTTTTAAAACTTTACATAGTTCAAAACCACTCATGCCAGGCATCATTACATCGACGATAGCAATATCAACCTGATGTGTATCTAAATACGACAGTGCGTTTTCAGCACTTGATTGTGTCACAACATCTAGTCCTTCTCGTGAAATATAATTTGAAACATATTCTAAAATTTTACTGTCATCATCGACAATTAAACAAGTTGTCATGCTCAAAATCTCCTTAATCATTTTACAGACATTATATATGGAAAAATTTAACTTAACAAATAGGAAATAATTTAAAAAGTTAATCATAGTTCATATTGAGTTCATATAAAGACCTTAAACTTTAAATATAAGTTCTTGAAAGGGAGTGAAACACTATGAAATTGGCATGGCAAGAGATAAAATATTATAAATTTCGTTATATATTAATCATGTTAATTATATTGTTATTAGGTGTTATGGTTTTATTTATTAGTGGGTTGGCACAAGGTTTAGCAAGAGAAAATATTTCTATGTTAGATAATATGAAGTCAGAAAAATATGTGATGCAAAATAACAAAACACCACAAATCGAAAAATCAATTATTAAACCAGAACAGCAAGAGAAAATTGAAGATATTAGTGGACAGTCACCTTTAAAAATAGCATCTCAAACTTTGAAAATTGATAAAGATGAAGAAGATGTTGTTATGACGAATACAGTGAAAAATGAAAAACCAGAATTGTCAGAAGGACATTATCCTAAAAAAGACAATGAAGTTGCAATTAATAGTAAATTAACTGCAAGTGGGGTAGATGTTGGAGACAACATTAAAATTAAAGACGGTGAAACGTTAAAAGTATCAGGTATTTTGGATGACACAATGTATTCTCATAGTTCAGTGGTTATGATGAATAATAGTGGATTTGATAAATTGAATAAAAATGTAAGTACCGTTTATCCAATTCAAGATATGTCACAAAAACAGATAAATAAATTAGAAGATATTAATGGTATCGATGTATTTACGGAAGACGATATCACAAGTGAAATACCGAGTTATCAAGCAGAACAAGCACCACTTAATATGATGATAGTTAGCTTGTTTGTCATTTCTGCTATAGTTCTGAGTGCGTTTTTCTATGTTATGACGATACAAAAAATTCCAGAAATCGGTATTTTAAAAGCAATTGGTATCAAAACAAGACATTTACTAAGTGCTTTAGTATTACAAATATTAATAACTACAATGGTTGCAGTGATAATTGCTGTTGCATTAATTAGTGGTTTATCATTAATAATGCCAATTTCTATGCCTTTCCACGTAACTGTTGCGAATATATTATTAGTCGTAGGCATTTTCATCGTTGTTGCAATTGTTGGCGCAGCACTATCATTTATTAAATTATTTAAAGTAGACCCTATTGAAGCTATCGGAGGTGGAGAATAATGAGTTTACAAGTTAAAGATATAAAAAAATCCTTTGGGAAAGGTTCTTCCGAAACTAAAGTTTTAAAAGGGATTAATTTTGAAGTGAATGAAGGAGAATTTGTAATTTTAAACGGTGCTTCAGGCTCAGGTAAAACAACGCTTTTAACTATTTTAGGTGGGCTATTGTCACAAAGTGGTGGTGAAATATTATATAATGGTGAGCATTTATATGATAGTGATAAAAAAGCTTCTGAGCTAAGACTAAATGAAATTGGATTTATATTTCAATCTTCACACTTAGTACCTTATTTAAAAGTTAAAGATCAGTTAACAACAATAGGTAAAGAAGCAGGTATGTCTAAAAAAGAAGCCACTGATAGATCAGAAAAACTATTAACACAAATCGGTTTAGCAGAACAGCTCAACGTATTTCCACACACACTTTCAGGCGGACAAAAGCAACGTGTTGCCATCATGAGATCATTGATGAATCATCCGAAAATAATCTTAGCTGACGAACCAACTGCAAGTTTAGACGCTGAACGTGCCACAGAAGTGATAGATATGATTAAAAATCAAATTCAAAGTAAAAATATGATTGGTATTATGATAACGCACGATAAAAGACTATTTGATTATGCTGATAGAGTCATCGAATTAGATGATGGTGTCATCGTTGATCAATAGTATAATTAAATGAACCGTAATATAATTATGATTCCTAAATCAATGGAGTGGGACTGAAATCTTTTAATAAAATTAGACTTCTGTCCCACTCTTTTTCTATGAAGAAAACACTATGTTCTATTGTAAAAAGGATGCACAAATTATTTTGTGTATAGTGGCTTTAAATGGATGGAATATGCCACAACGCCATCATACTTGCCCAAAATAACACTACAAAGTAACAAGTTAGTAAAAGCTTATATTGGTACATGATTGCTAAAAAATCCCTAATTAATGCAATTTCAAAGAAATGATAAGGTGTATGACTGCCGACACCTTTTAAGTTGAGGTTTAATTTTTGTCCAAACCTTAAAGCGCGCATAATATGAAATTGACTTGTGACACATAGGATACTTGGTTCATATCTATATAATTGTTGAATGAGCACTTTTGTATATTTAAGGTTTTCTAAAGTGCTCGTAGACTGGTCTTCAAGTACTATCATTGAAGGATTAATATTTCTTTGTACTAAGTATCGATACATAGCCAAGGCCTCTGAAATTGGTTCGTCAGGACCTTGTCCACCACTTACAATGAGTCGAGCATTTGGATTTAAATGGTGTAATGCTATAGCTTTGTTTAATCTTTTAGCTAGCATAGGTGTTACTTGATCAGTAAA
The DNA here is from genome assembly GCF_017892645.1 of Staphylococcus sp. GDY8P54P. Taxonomy (NCBI): domain Bacteria; kingdom Bacillati; phylum Bacillota; class Bacilli; order Caryophanales; family Staphylococcaceae; genus Staphylococcus; species Staphylococcus sp. GDY8P54P. The sequence goes on from NZ_JAESLN010000037.1 coordinate 16,251, forward strand.
AATACCTGCGCCTAATACCAATATGACATCAAAGTCTTCTTTGTATGTAACATTTGAAAATGCAGATGTGCAAAGCGCATAACAAATGAAGGTGAAACATGCACTAAATGCAATAGCAGCTAACCAATAAAAAATCACATTGATACCTACAGGTATTAGACTAATATAAGCACAAGCAATCATAAATAGTAATACTCTATATGCAATAGCATACAAACGGCGCAAAAAAAGTGCGCTTAATCTATGTTTAAATAAATGATGATGTTTGATGTGTATTAACAACACGCCAACAAACATAGTGAATATGAGTGGCATAGGCAAAGATAACTTACCTACATGTAAGATGATTACAAAGTAACCTAAAATAATTTGAATTACAAAAAAAGTTAAATTAGTAGTGAATTTGAAATTTTTAATCATAGCAATAAAACCACATAAAATAATTAAACTTATAATTAAAGACAACGTATACATGGTTCACCCCGAAAGTTTATAATATTTTAAATGTAGAGCAATTATTAAAATTAATCAAATTTTAATGGTATTGTATTTTGTAATTTTGATAGATTTAACAATTAAAAAACGCAGTGAATACAAATTTCTGCTTTTATACCATCTCGAATATTGATATTATAAACATAATATAAAAAAAATAACGTTTACTTATGTGAGCTAGAATAGTAGAGGTGCGAGAAGTTATGGTTAAAAATTTAAGTAGTCATATTGATTTTATGGGTGAATTTATAAATGATGTGAATACTTTGTTAGCTAAATTGTTAAAAGAATTAAGAGAAGACTATAACGTATCAAAAGAGCAGGCCAATGTTATATTAATGTTAGAAAACGAAAAAACCATGACGCTAACTGAAATAACTGAAAGACAAGGCGTAAATAAAGCTGCCGTTAGCCGGAGAATCAAAAAATTAATACAAGCAGAAGTAGTTCAATGGGAGAAAGCAGAAGAAAATACAGATCAAAGATTAAAATATATTAAATTAACAGAAAGAGGCAAACAATTTAATAAACAAAGTAAGGAAATTATCAATACGATTGTCAGTGATATTTTACACGACTTGTCTGATGAACAAATCGAACAAGCACGTTATGTTTTAGAAATTATTGACCAAAGATTAAAAAATTTCAATTTGAAGCACAGTATTTAATAGTATAAGCAATGAAAGTATTTAAAAGCAAAGCTAAATACATTTAATTAAAATCATGCTTCAACAACCGGAATGACGTACCCAAATTAAAATGATTCATTTGAAGTGCATAATTAAAAGCTTAAGCTATATAAGATGAAAGAAAAAATCATAGAAGATATAAGAAGACATTGGACTAATGATGTATATCTTTTACTGATTTATATACATATAATAGAAATAAGGTAGCGTAAAAATAAATTTCACTTAATTAAAAAACTACAAAAAATTGGTGGAAATTGCTTGATAAAGCCATATAGTTTATAAATATATTATGTTAAAATAACGGGATAATGTAAAAAATAAGGACTGAGCGTGGTGATAAAATGCAAAAGTGCCCTAAATGTGGGGGAAATATAAGGATAGGACAACGAAGATGTAGTCATTGTGGCTATCGTATAGAGTCGACAAGTAACGAAAAAATGACTCGAACTTCAAAAGAAAACAAAAAAACTGTTAATAACAAAGCAAGGAAAATTATTCCCTGGGGTATTGCAGCTTTTATCATTATTCTACTGGTGATTATATTTATCTTATTGAAAAATTTTAATTCTCCGGAAGCACAATCGGAAATATTAATTAATGCTGTAGATAATAATGATACTCAAAAATTATCAACCTTATTAAGCACACAAAATAATAGTGTGGATGAAAATGAGGCTAAAGCTTATATTAAATATATAAAAAAAGAAGTTGGCATGAAACAATATACAAAAGATATTAAACAAAAAATAGCTTCTTTAAATAATAATGAGACGAGTGAGGAAGACTTTGTAACAGCCAAAAATGGTGAAAAAGTTTTGCGTATCAGTAAAAATGGGCGACGTTATTTGATATTTGATAACATGAGTTTTACAGCACCTACAAAAGAAGCGATTGTAAAGCCTAAGTACGATGCAACATATAAATTTAAAGCAAATGATAAGCAAAGAACCGTTCACGCACAGAAAAATAAGACGACGGTACTTGGTGAATTCATACCAGGTGATTACGTTATCGAGTCTAAAAAGGAAATGGCTAACGGACAGTTTAGTGGTGAACTCAAATTTAATTTTAATAATAGTAATCATGAAACAGTTGACGTTTCAGAAGATTTTAATGAAGCTTATATTGTCTTAGATTTAAAAGGCGCATCAGAAATTGATAAAGATACGGTTAAAGTGAAAGTAAATGATAAAACATATGACTATAATAATAATAAAGAAATAGGACCATATCCAAAAACACAAGAATTAACAGTTTCTGCCGAAGGTGAAGCGAAGAAAAAGACATTTAAATCAGCTGAAACGACTGTTAAAACGGATAACTTGAAAGATAAAACATATGTAACATTGAATTTTGATGGTGATGAAATTCAAGATTATGTTGATAAAAAAGAAAAAGAAGAAAATAGTTTCAGAAATAAGGTGGTTCGTTTTTTCGGTAATTATACTGCTGCAATGAATAACGCGCATAGCCAAAGTAACTTTAATTTAGTTTCATCTTATCTGAAAAAGAATAGCAATAACTACAAGTCTACAAAAAATCAAGTGAAAGAAAATGCTATTTTTTATTTACCACAGCCACAAATCACTGAAATTGTGAGACAAGGTGAAACATTTTATATTACTGCTCAAACCGTCAAAGAAGACGGACAGTATGGCGAAGTGAACTATCAACTTGAAGGCGATGATGATGCCAGTAATCTCAAGGTAGTGAAATATTCGGAATAGTAATGTAGTGAAATGCTTGTCAATATCACTTTGATAAATGTAGTAGTAGAAAAATAGAGCAATTTGAGAATAAACTCATTCTGACTCATGTATAAGCGTCAATTTCTATAACAGTTAGTAGAAATTGACGCTTTCTTTGTTTTTGAGCTAAAGCTATAATGGTAATAATGCTTATTCATAATATTGTAATAAGTCAGTAAGAAATACATAATTAAATGTAGTTATCGTCGAATTGAGTATTTTAAGTAATATTTGAAGGAGTTATAAGATGTCAGACAATCAACAACAAAAGCAATCACTTATTTTTATTTTAATTCTAGGTGCATTAACTGCAATTGGTGCTTTATCTATAGATATGTTTTTACCTGGTTTACCTCAAATTCAGACTGATTTTAATACGACAACTTCAAATGCACAATTAACTTTATCTTTATTTATGATTGGCTTAGCTATTGGGAATTTATTTACTGGTCCTATTTCTGATTCCATCGGACGTAAACAACCACTTATGATTGCGATGTTGTTATTTACATTAGCAAGTTTAGGAATTATTTTTGTAAACAATATTTGGTGGATGATCATTTTAAGATTTGTGCAAGGTTTTTGTGGAGGCGCAGGCGCAGTTATTTCTAGAGCAATATCAAGCGATTTATACAGTGGTAAACAATTAACGAAATTTTTAGCTTTACTCATGTTAGTCAATGGCGTCGCACCTGTATTAGCACCCGCTTTAGGTGGTGTGATCTTATCATTTTCAACTTGGCATATGGTGTTTGTCGTACTTACCATATTTGGCATGCTCATGTTTTTTGGAACAATGTTTAAAGTGGAAGAATCATTATCAATTGAACATAGGGATAGCCCTCATATGGGAAGTATTTTTAAGAATTTCTTACAATTATTAGAAGCACCACGTTTTGTATTACCAATGTTGATTCAAGGGGTTACGTTTATCATATTGTTTAGTTATATTTCAGCTTCTCCATTTATTACTCAACATATTTATGGTATGTCTCCACAGCAATTTAGTATTATGTTTGCAGTTGTTGGTATAAGTCTGATTGTTTCAAGTCAATTGACTGGTAAGTTGGTTGATTTTATAAATAGGCAAATGTTATTACGAATTTTGACATTGATTCAATTAGTAGGAATTCTGAGTGTAACGTTTACTTTAGTAAATCACTTGTCAATATGGATTTTATGCTTTGGTTTTATTATTCTTGTTGCACCGGTTACTGGTGTAGCAACACTGGGATTTTCTATAGCAATGGATGAACGTACTGGGGGTAATGGAAGCGCATCAAGTTTACTTGGACTTATCCAATACTTATTAGGTGGGGTGATTTCACCTCTCGTAGGTTTAATGGGAGAAGAAAATTATGTACCTTATGTCACAATTATCCTAATTGCAGGTATATTACTCATAGTGTTGCAAGTGATGAGTTATTATGTATTTAGAACAAGCAAGTGAGCCTAAGAGAGGATGAAATAAAATCTTTTTAGTATTTTGGTAAGTAGCTGGTGCATGTGTTTCAAGTCAAGTACTTTAAGTTGATTTAAACATGCGCTTACATTCATGGATGTAGCAATAATGTCATTTTAAACAAATTAGATTTTTATTCCAAGCTAATTTATTTTGCAGGAATGATTCGAAGTGGCGAAGGCTAGAATTTTGCTAAACCAAGGTGAAGTATAGCATTGACATGATGTTGCATGGTAGGTATCAAGCTGTTCTATATATTTGAATTAGAAATAATCTAAGACTATTAAACTTCTATTATTTTGTAGAAATTTAGTAGTCTTTTTAATTAGATCATTTATTAGGAAATGACTTAACGATTCAACTTAATTGTATTAGCTAATAAAATTTGAGCTAAATCATTTACCGGTTGATTGCATCCTTCTTTAATCCAAGTATAAACAAGACCCATTTGGCCACCTAGTGCGTAAATTACAAATTGTTTTTTATTTATAACACTGGTATAGTCATCCAAAATTTTAATATAGGTATCACGCGTGGCATGCATATATTCAAAAAACAAGTCTCGATTAGGATATGTGACTAAAATAGCATGGAAATAGCCATAATGGCGTTTAATATAGCGTAAAATGATTTTGAAAAACTGATATAGTTTCGAATAATTATCTGCAATCTCTTCAGAACTTTTATATAGATTTTCTAATAGTTTTTTATATTTCTGAATATGGTGTGACTGTATTGTAGCTAAAAGATCATATTTATCTACGAAGTAATCATAAAAAGTTGTCCTATTTATATCACTATATGCACATAACATTTTGATAGTTATATTTTCAAACGGATGTAGCTCTAGTAATGCAATCATATTATGGATGATTTTACGTTTAGCATTTTGTTTCATAATAACTCCTTCATAGAACATAAATAACGTACCCAACACATTTTATTTAAGTGTCGGTATACTTTTAAATTTCATCTCTTTATAATATACAAGGTGAATTTTAAATGCAAATAGGAGGAAAGTATCATGAAGAAAATGGTATTAATCAATGTCATTACCATTGTTGTACTTGTAATTATTGGTGTCGTAGGATTCCATTTTTATAATCAAGCAACATCTTTTGTAAGTACGGATAATGCTAAAGTGGATGGAGAACAAATTAAAATATCAGCTCCAGCTTCTGGCGAAATCAAATCGCTTGATGTCAAAAATAATGAAAAATTAAGCAAAGGTGACAAAGTTGCAGAGATTGCTGCTAAAGGTGAAGGCGGTCAATCTCAAGATATGAGTATTAAAATGCCTAAAGATGGCACAATTGTAAAAGTTGATGGCATGGAAGGTTCAATGGCTCAAGCTGGCACACCAATCGCTTATGCTTATAATTTAGATGATTCTTATATAACTGCTAACGTGGATGAAAAAGATATTGCAGACGTTGAGGAAGGTAAAGATGTAAATGTTAAATTAGATGGTGAAGACGCTGAATTAAAAGGTAAAGTAGAAGAAGTAGGCAAAGCAACTGCTTCAAGCTTTTCAATGATGCCTTCATCAAACAGTGATGGCAACTATACAAAAGTATCACAAGTGGTACCAGTGAAAATTTCACTAGATTCAAAACCATCTAAAAATGTTGTTCCAGGAATGAACGCTGAAGTAAAAATTCATAAAAATTAAGGGGGTCTTAAAATGACAATGACCTTCATTATTGTTTACGTAGTCATAGCGCTCATTCTTGTCGGCGGACTAAATTTCTTTATCATGAAAAGAAATAAGCAAAAATCTGCCAGAAAAATGGAACAATCTAAGCATGAAAGCATTGCTTCTAACGAAAGTTATCAATCTAAATTTAAAGTTAAAGACGACAAAACAACAACAGAAAATCAAGAACAAAACAAAGATGAATCAATAGACGAAAAGCCAGAAAAGGCAACGCACTCTGATAGTGACGCTACTGAATCATCGACACAACATGATTCGGATCATGAACAAATCAATCCGAATTCTGAAGAAGCACAGGTAAATGAAAAGCTAAAAGCTAAACATAGTTCATTTATGTTTGGAAAAGGCACTTCTCAAGGTAAAGTTTTAATAGCGATGATTTTCGGTATGTTTATAGCTATATTAAACCAAACGTTATTAAATGTTGCATTACCTAAAATAAATACAGATTTTAATATTTCTGCTAATACAGGTCAATGGCTTATGACAGGCTTTATGCTTGTGAATGGTATTCTAATACCAATCAGTGCCTATTTATTTAATAAATATTCGTATCGTAAATTATTCTTAATAGCGATGACATTATTCACGATTGGCTCGTTAGTCTGTGGTATATCAGGTTCATTTACAATAATGATGGTTGGCCGAGTACTGCAAGCTATTGGTGCTGGTGTCTTAATGCCACTCGGTACAAATGTATTTATGACTATATTCCCACCTGAAAAACGTGGCGCAGCAATGGGGACACTCGGTATAGCAATGATTTTAGCACCTGCAATAGGACCAACATTATCAGGTTATATTGTAGAAAATTATCATTGGAACGTGATGTTCTATGGCATGTTCATTATAGGGCTTATTTCATTGGCTATCGCTTATATATGGTTTAGAGTATATCAAGTTACTACAAACCCTAAAGCAGATATCCCCGGCATCATATTTAGTACAATTGGATTTGGTGCGTTATTATACGGCTTCAGTGAAGCGGGAAATAACACGTGGAGTTCTCCAATAGTTGTAGTGTCGCTTATTATTGGTGTGATCTTTATTATTGCTTTTGTAATTAGAGAGCTTACAATGCGTGTGCCAATGCTAAGTATGGAAGTTTTAAAATACTCAGGTTTTACATTAACAACAGTTATTAACATGATTGTAACCATGAGTTTATTTGGTGGTATGATTTTATTACCACTTTACTTACAAAACTTAAGAGGTTTTACACCAGTACAATCAGGTTTATTATTATTACCAGGTGCTCTAATAATGGGTATAATGGGCCCAATAGCAGGAAAATTATTAGATACGATAGGTATTAAACCACTAGCTTTAGTAGGGACAGCCATTATGACTTATGCTACGTGGGAATTAACAAAATTAAATATGAATACAACGTATGGTCATTTAATGGTTATTTATATCATTCGTTCATTTGGTATGAGTTTTATCATGATGCCAATAATGACTGCTGGTATGAACGCATTACCACAAAGACTCATCGCACACGGCAATGCATTAACTAATACATTGAGACAATTGGCTGGTTCAATTGGTACGGCATTACTAGTTACAGTCATGTCTACACAAACAACTCAACATATTGCATCATATACACAGGATTTAGATAAAACAAATCCATTTATTAAAGACCGTTTACAAGAAATGGCTCAAGCAATGGGTGGAGAACAAATGGCAACTTCTCAAGTTTTAGAATTTGTGCAAAAGCTAGCTTCAATTAACGGCGTAAATAGTGCTTTCTTAATCGCTACTTTGTTAAGTGCGTTGGCATTTATTTTGAGCTTGTTCTTAAAAGGCAAGTCACATTACATTTCAAATGAAGAATAAGAAAAAGAATCAGTGATATAACATTTCTGACTAACGAAAAAGCGGCAATTTCTATAACAGTTGTATAGAAATTGTCGCTTTTTTAATCTTTAATAAAGTCTGCGTTACTATTTTCTTATAATGAATACTTTTGTGACTCAGATAATTACTAGTATTAAATACATTAAAAGTAAAAAGCCACGTGGTCTAAATAAATTTGATAATTAAGTTGAGACCTTTTAGGTTTTGACTTTAATTTTATCAAATGTATTAATCGATTGGTGCATCGATCTATAGGTATAAAAGAAACCCGAAAATGAACTTTGGCATACATTTTCGGGCTTAATATACTATATGTAGCAGCTTTTTGATAAAATTTGAACGAAGTTAAATTCTTGGTTTCCGATTTCTAAAGAATAAACTAATTAAAAGTAAAGCAATACTACAACTTAATAAAATAAAAGCGTTATGGATTGCATTTGCTTCTGTTAATATTTGGTTTGAATCAACAGTTATATAATATTGATTCATTGAATCGGCAATTCTTGTAGCAATATTTTTAATTAATGCAGAAAAACCAAAAGTAATTGCAAGCATGATCGCTATGATAAACATATTAACTATTTTCAAAATCGTTTTATTAAAAAATAATGTGAAAATAGTTAAGATTAAACTTAATATACAGGCGATAAAAAATATATAAAATACAAGTATTAAGCGATCAATACTTGTTTGTAAGTTATCAATGCTTTCTATATTTATATTTAAATGTGTTAAGTTATTGATGGTTTCTTGAAAATTCGTTAATTCTTTAAAATTAACCGATTTATCTACGAAAACTAAATTGAATATGGGCTCTTTAAACATACTGTAACCAGAAATTGCAACTAGAATTAAGACGATTACTTGTATAATAAGGCTGACCCAAGATTTTTTCTTTTTTCCATAGCGAGAGCCTCGTTGCATTGTTTCATTCGTTAAAGTGTGTTCAAAATCTTTAAATTGGTGATTGTTTGCGGTCATAACTTACTCCTTTCATAACATTAGATGGGGGGGATCTAGTTATTTTATGACTTTTATTTTGTTATAATATGTGATAACTGTTACATTTTAACCAATGTAGTTGAATATTTTAATTTTTAGTATGAATTGTCATATTTTTAAAATTTCAATATCTATTATAACTTCTCGTTTATGTCATTATTTTTATTTTATCATATAATTTATTTTAAATACTGAATTGAAACAAAAATTCTATAATTCTAAAATTTGTTACAAAAAGATAGGGATGATTATGTATGAAATCAAGACTAACAACAAAATTTGTTAATAAATACTTATTACCACATCGTTCAATTATATTTGATAACCAACAAAGCTTTGAAAAATTTTTACAAAAAAGATTAACGATGAATGAAAAAAAGCACAAACAGCCTGAAACATTAAATGTAAAATCAGATTTAGAAAAACAAATGATGGATGATATGCAGTTGTTCAGATTTCGTTTTAGACACAGCCAACAAAAGAAAATACTTTATATTCATGGTGGGTATAATATTTTACAGCCTTCAGCTTTTCATTGGAGATTTATGGATAAACTTGCATTAAGTACTTTATACGAAGTTGTATTGCCTATTTATCCAAAAGCACCTAAATATCATGTTGAGGATACATATGCTGCGATTCATAAAGTGTATCAACAATTATTAACAGAATGCAGTAATGAAGATATTATTGTGATGGGTGATGGTACTGGCGGTGCATTAGCGATGAGTTTTGTGCAACAATTAAAATCTAACAATCAACCTTTGCCAGCTAAATTGTACTTGTTTTCACCTATGTTAGATGCTCAATTGAATAATGAAAATATTACAGATGACTTAATCGATAAAGATGTCATCATAAATATAGAAGGTTTACAAAAAATTATGAAAGTATGGTCCAATAATCTTCCATTGAATGATAGTAGATTATCACCAATTTATGGAGAATTATTTGGTTTACCGCCTATATATATATTTGGTGGTGGAAGAGAGATTTATTTACCAGATATGAAAAGGTTAACTTATATGTTAGAAGATATGCGTCAACCAGTACAACTGTATACCTTTAAAAAAATGGTGAATGCATTCGCATTATTACCTATTAGAGAATCTCATAAAGTTGTAAAAGAAATCGTCAATACAATTCATGATAAACGCTAATGCGTTAGCATATAACTGAATTTTAGAAGCATGATAAGCCTATAAAAAATTAAAAACAGAGGCGAGGTAGACATCAAACATAAATGTGTTGATATTGCCTTGCGTCTGTTTTTATATGCCCCAAATAGTTCATTGAATTAGTAGTGTTCGTTCATTATTGTATCAATGACAGTTAAAATAGTCTGTGTCCCTTTTAATTTATAGTAGAGTGCTATAAATTCATTGAAATCTTGCTTTGGCTCATCCATATTTTTAAATTCTGAGAGATTATTTTCATACAGTTGTTTTTCTTCTTGAACAAAAGTTCTGTAGCGTTGAACTAAATCTTCTTCTACATCAATTTGTTCGACTAATGAATGAATCGTATCTATCGCTTGTTTCTGACCTTGGTAATAACTGATATCAAATCCGCGCTTAATCAATTGATGATCAGGACCATTAATAACTAGCTGTTTGTTTTGGTTAAGTTCGCTAAGCCCAGCTTTCATATCATCGTTTAAATCATAAAGCTGCACTTTGATTGCGTCGATTATACTTTGTGACATCTTAAGCACTCCTTATCTTGAGATACCGATTTTATGACCTAATTGTTTAGGCCATTCGATTAATTGTTGATTATCATAATAATTGCTAACTTGGTCAGCAAATGATTTAGGGAAGGGCGCTGTTTTATTAATTGTGCGATCAATTCCTAACATCATTGCTTCATTTGTTGCTATATTGCTACCATCTTGGTTTGTCATGATGGAAAAGAAATGCAAGCTTTTTTCATTATAATCATAGATGTATATTGTAATGGTAAATGTATCACCTTCTGTTAATTCTGATAAATAAGCTGTTTGTTCTTCAACAGTGAATAATGTGTAATTTAACTTGTCACGTTCAGCTAAAGATAAGCCATGTGTATAATTAAATTGATTAACTGCCTCACTGAAAACCATATTATAGTTTGCATCATGTACATGTCCATTATGGTCAATCATATCGGGTGTCACATTGTTGGAAAATGTGAAAGGATTGCTCATCGTTACATCTCCTTTAATACTTTAATTGTTAGATTAAGCATATATATTAATTTTACTAACCTAAGTTTACTAAAAATTGTATATAACATACACAAATAGCATTTCATGATAAAATAAAGAAAATGATTATAGGGGTGACCTATGGCTATCACAATGAGATACTTATCGTCTGAAAATAAACTTACAAGCGCTAATTGTTTAGAAGATATTCCGAAAACAGCACAGTTTATATGGTGTGATTTTAATCAACCCACTGAGGCAGAAAATACATTTTTAAAAACACGTTTTAACTTTAATAAACTTGAAATTGATGATACAGTAAACGGGACACCGAGAGCTAAATACAAAGCTTATGACACATATCAGTACATTGTAGTACATGATGTGAAAACTGAAGATTTCAATGCAAAAGCATTAAATATTTTTATAAAAGATCGTTTACTTATTACATACCATCATCAACCTTTTGATATTTTAAAGAAGATTGAAACCACTATTAAAACACAAATGACAAATAACATTCTCCCAACTCATATATTTATCTTGGTGCTGGATTGTTTAGTAGATGGTTACTTTGATTTCGTTTATGCTATCGAAGATAAGGTATATGAATTTGAAGATAGTGAAAATACAAAGAGTTCTATGAAATTTGAGATGGACAATGTATTTAAGATACGATCGGAATTAATTAAATTAAAGCGCATCATTTATCCCATGACAGAATTAGTCAATCAATTAAAAGAAAGTCATCAATTATTTTTAGATGATAAGAGCCAGCTTTATCTTCAACATATTGACGATCATATGATTAAACAACAAAATATTTTGAAAATATGCCAAGAAATGACAAACGAAATAAAAGATAATTTGACATCGTATGCTTCATATAAAATGAATCGAATTATGCAAGTCCTCACCTTAGTGTCAGTTGTATTTTTACCATTGACATTAATTACAGGTATTTATGGTATGAATTTTATAAACATGCCAGAATTAAAATGGCGATATGGTTATTATTTTGTCTTAGCACTAATGTTTTGTATTAGTATAGGTTGTGTGATTTATTTTAAAAAAGAAAAATGGTTTTAGTCTCATGGTATGAAATTAATGACGCAGTTTGAAAACTGACAAAATTAAAATTTTTGAGGTAGGAGTAAATAATGAGTGATTTAAAAAGAGAACAAAGAAAAAATGAACACGTTGAGATTGCAATGGCACAAACAGATGCTTCAATCTCAGATTTTGATGAAATTCGATTTGTACATGATTCTATTCCGAGTATAGATGTGAGTGATGTTAATCTTGAACATTCGTTAAAAGATTTCACGCTCAGTCAACCACTTTATATTAATGCGATGACTGGTGGCAGCGAATGGACGAAACAAATTAATGAAAAATTGGCAATCGTGGCACGTGAAAGTGGTATGGCAATGGCAGTAGGTTCTACACATGCGGCGTTACGTAATAGCAATATGGCATCATCATTTACAATCGTGCGTGAGGCCAATCCTGAAGGTATCATATTTAGTAACGTCGGCGCCGATGTGCCTGTTGATAAAGCTGTTCAATCAGTTCAATTACTTGATGCTCAAGCATTACAAGTACATGTCAATGCACCTCAAGAATTAGTCATGCCTGAAGGTAATAGAACTTTTTCTACATGGATGGACAATCTTGCACAAATTGTGAAACGGATAGATGTTCCAGTGATTGTCAAAGAAGTAGGTTTTGGTATGAGTAAAGAAACAATCAAAAACTTAAATGAAATTGGCATAAGATATGTAGACGTGAGCGGACGTGGTGGTACGAACTTTGTAGATATTGAAAATGAAAGACGTGCCTACAAGGACATGGACTATTTAAGTATGTGGGGACAAACAACTGTGGAATCATTATTAGAAAGCACTGCTTATCAAAAAGATATGAATATACTTGCTAGTGGTGGCGTACGGTCTCCTTTAGATGCTGTGAAATGTTTAGCGCTTGGGGCAAGTGCGGTGGGTATGTCGCGCCCATTTTTAAATCAAGTTGAAAATTATGGTATTACAGAAACATTAAACTATACTGAGCAATTTACTGAACATATGAGAAAAATTATGACGATGTTAAATGCGCCTACGATAAATGATTTAAAACGCGCTAAATTGATTTTTGGCCCTAGATTACAATCTTGGATAGAGCAGCGTAATATCGATATTTATAATTAAGATTTTATTGAAATTTATTTTAGTAAATCTAGTCATGAACTACTGTGTTAACTTTCGTATATTAAATCATTGATGATTAAAGATAAATTAAAAGAATCTTGGACATAAAGTTCTTGGATAAGTGACAAAGGCAATTTCTATTGAACAATATAGAAATTGCCTTTGTCTATATTGTTTTAATTATAATTGGCTCATTGAGTTACTACTTTTCTCATATTAAATACCATTAATACCAAGAAATAAAGATTCTAATAGGACATCTAATTTAAGATTTACTCTAAAACGATTCATTGTTTTATAAGAAGGTGTTTGATTTTGTGAGAGCTACAACATTCAGATACAATCATTAAGCAGTTTTTCAGTTACAAGACCAAAGCATTCAGATTGGCTGTATGCATGTAGAATAATTTTTAACATCATTTTGGTTGATATAAGACCTTGTTTTTGAGTATTTTAATGTGAGATGACATATGAATACGTTGTATTTTGGCGAGTCGCTTGAGGGAACAGGACAAGCTGAAGCTGCGCCTAAGAAAGCGAGCCAACAATATGAAGTATAGAAACAAATTAAGAAGCACTCCGATGAATTGAATCATCAGAGTGCTATTTTCTAAGATCTATGTCTCAGAATCTTTCCTATGTTAAAAATCAAAATTCAGCATTAGAATAGATTGATAAATGTAGTAACGATTGGGACGCCAAGTAAATCAATCAAAAATGCACCTACAATCGGTACGACCAGATATGATTTTGGTGAAGCACCGAATTTTTTGGTAATAACATCTAAGTTTGCCATAGCGTTTGGAGTTGCACCTAGGCCATGACCAATAAACCCACCGATCATTACAGCTGCATCGTAATCTTTTCCTAAACCGCGGAATACGATAAATATTGAGAATAACACGATAAATACTACTTGTATTAAAACAATAATAATTAAAGGTAAAGCTAATTGATATATTTCTGTAAGTTGTATACTCATCAAAGCGATTGATAAGAAAAGGCTTAGTGATATGTCACTAATTTTATCAACGAATTTCATATCAATAAGATTTAAATTATTATATTCAGAAATATTGCGAATGATAACTGCTACAAACATTGCACCAACATATATAGGAATATTGATACCAGTTAATTCAGAGAATGTATTTCCTAAATATGAACCAATTGCCATACAAATAGTTACAATCGTAAATTGTAAGAAAAAGATGGTAGTAGGGTTCATGCGATTATGTAAGTATTCATTAGATTTCACGTTACCATAGTCTGTTGTTGTTTCTTCTGCATGTTCTGATTTTAAATTATACTTAGTTATTAAAAATTTTACTACAGGGCCACCGACTAAACCACCAGCTACAAGGCCTAGTGTTGCTGCTGCTAAAGCTGCGGTCAATGCAGAATCAAACCCCATGTCTCGAATAGTTTGCCCATAAGCAGCTGCATTACCATGGCCACCTTCCATAGACATAGAACCAGCTGTTAAGCCTAATAATGGTGGAATGTTTAATACTTTTGCTAATGAAACACTAATTAGGTTTTGGAAGACTGCAAGAAAACCGCAGAATATAAAGTATAAAATGAGTACTTTTCCGCCCAAACGCAGTAACTTTAAAGAAGCGCCTAATCCAATTGTTGTAAAGAACGCAAGCATAAAGAAGTTTTGTATGAATTCAGAATCTAGTTTGATTGTTATAATGTTCGTAGATTGTAAAATTGCAACTAAAATCGAGAAGATTAAGCCTCCGATAACAGGTGCTGGGATACAAAGCTTTCTTAATATTGAAACATGATTAACAATAAATATACCTAACAGGTATAACAAACTTGCGATTGCTAAAGTAGTAATTGCATCTAGCTCTAGCATTTTCAATCCCCCTTATATTTCAAATGAAACTCTCCTGTGTGTCTTGTTATATGGATGGAGTCGTGTGCAAAATGACAATGAAGAAAGTGCTTACAAAACTCCATGCTATCTATTATACATATTTAAATCGCATAAATCTAGTTTGGAATTAAATACTAAATAGAATAAATAGTGATTGTTTTATTTGTAATCTTCAGACAATAATACTATTGTCTGATACGCAAAAATTAAAGGGGAATTAATCAGGGATATTTATAGCACAGTACCTTGCAATGTACAGTAGTGTGTGTTATATTCTGTTTGACAGCTACTGTGTAATGTATAGTACTGGTTTCCCATAGGAGGTAACATATGAATAGTCAATTTAAAAAAGGCGCACTTGAACTTATTGTGTTGCTAATAATCAAAAGAGATGACCAGTATGGTTACTCGCTCGTTCAAAATATTTCGAGGCATATGAGTATTGCAGAAGGAACAGTATATCCATTATTACGAAGATTAGTGAAAAATGGAGAACTCACGACATACTACCAACCTTCTTCAGAAGGACCAGCAAGGAAGTATTATAAAGTGACTGACCAAGGTAATGACAGGTTAGCTGATTTATTACATGAATGGCGATCATTTTCAAGTATTGTAGAAATATTTATAAAGGAGAGTGAATGGAATGACTAAAAATGAATTTTTAAAACAATTGCATAAACATTTAAAACATGATTCTGATGCAGAACGACAAGATATTTTAAATGAATATGAAACACATTTTTATAGTGGACTAAAAGAAGGTAAATCAGAAGCACAAATTTCAGAGGAGTTAGGAGATCCTAGAACTTTAGCTAAAGAAATGAATGCGACAGCTGCTGTAGAAAAAGCTGCTGATAGTAAAAAATTTGGTGACGTAGGAAATGCCATTTTTGCAGTGATGGGTTTAAGTATATTAAATTTCTTTGTGATTTTAGTACCGTTTATTTTCGTGTTGAGTATCGTTGTTTCATTGATTGTCACTACAATTTCATTTGTTTTAAGCCCAATATTGTTATTAGTGAAAGGGTTTTTAAATGGGTTTGAAAATATATTACTTTTTGATGTTTATGCGATAGGTGCATTGTTCGGTATGGGATTAATGTTATTTGTGATTACGTATTTAATTACTAAAGCATTTTATTTAATTTGTGTGAAGTATCTCAAATGGAACATAAACGTGGTGAAAAGGAGTGGGGTTTCATGAAGAAAACACTAATTATCCTCTTCATAATTGGATTAATTATAACGATTGTTTGTGGCATTGGTGTGGTAAATCAGTTTCAAGTAGAAAGTAAAAAATCGAAAGAAGTCACTGAGAACTATCATAAAGTATATGATAATAATGCTGAGGTGAAAAAACTCAATGTAGATTTGAGCAACAGTAATATAAAATTAAAAAGAGGAGATCAACTTAAAGTTGAATCACGAGGCACCAACGATAAAATAAACATGGATACTACGGTGAAAAACGGAACGTTATATGTGAAAGATAAACCATTAGACAGCAATGTTGATATCACATTTATGGATTTTAAGCATAATGATGTCACGATTACTTTACCAAAATCATTAAGTCATTTAAATGTTAATACTGAATCCGGTTCGATTATGGTTGATCAAATAAAAGCGGATTATGCTAAATTATATGCGGATGTAGGGAAATTGAATATTAGTCATGCAAAATTTGACCGTTTAATTGCTGAGGTTGATGTTGCGGATATGCATGTGACAAAAACTCAATTTAATTCGGGTGAGTTCAAAGGTGATACTGGCTCAATTGATATCAAAGATATGCCAATTGATAAACCGGTTAAAGTGAAAACGGATGTGGGCGATATAACAATGGATTACACGGACAAACAGCCTAACAATACACGGATAGAATTTGATAGTGACGTAGGAGAGCTGGATATTAACAATCACTTGTTTAAAAACAAACAAGTAGGAAATGGATCAAATCTCATTCATATTAAAACAGATACAGGTGATGCTGAAATCAACTAAATCTGTAAGATTAATTATTAAGTAACAGTGTGTGAGCATAAGTCAATTGGATTTTGGCCCATGCTCACATTTTATTTTTAGCATGAGACGTGGTGAGATTTTAAATTTCTGTGTTTACTCATTTTTTGATATACTATATGCCATATAAAATTACTAGGTTTATCAGGAGGAGTGTTATGCAGGAATTTAATAGAAGTGATAAGCAATATGGTTTTTTAGCACTTCTGCCATTAGTCATATTTTTAGGGTTATACATTGGTGTAGGTATTACTTTTACCATAATGGGTAAGGAAGATGCTTTTGATCAATTACCAAGACATGTTGCTATTTTTATTGGCATCATTATTGCTTGGACATGCTATGATAGAAAAACAAAGTTCACTAAAAAAGTTGAAATATTTACAGAGCATGCAGGTAACTCCGGTATTGTTAATCTAGGTCTAATTCTCTTATTAGCAGGCGCTTTTTCTACGGTGACATCGGAAATGGGCGGTAAAACAGCAATGGTGAATATGGGACTTACTGTAATCCCACCAAGTCTGCTTATACCTGGGATATTTATTATGAGCGGTTTTGCTGCACTAACCTTAGGTACTTCTACGGGGGCACAAGCTGCATTTATTCCTGTAGGTGTTGCTGTAGCGCAAGCTGCGGATTTAAATGTTGCAGCAGCTGGTGCCGCTGTGATTGCTGGTGCATATTTTGGTGATAATTTATCCATTATTTCAGATACGACAATTGCAGCAACAAATGGTGTCGGTGCTAAAATGAAAGATAAATTTAAGATGAATGTGTTGATTGCACTACCTGCTGCACTTATTACTGCAATGATATATGCAGTTGTGGGTGGAACGGGTAAAGTAGAAGGTGACTTAAGTTTTAACTTTATCAATATACTGCCGTATCTATTTGTACTTGTAGCAGCAATCGCAGGTCTAGATGTGATTTTAGTGCTAATCATTGGCATTATAATGGCAGGTATCATTGGTCTGGCTCAAGGTAATTTGGGAATATTTCAGTTTACGAAAGCTATAGGTGAAGGTATGGAAAGTATGTTCCTTATCTTTCTTGTGGCGTTTTTAGTATCAGGACTGGTGGCTTTAATCCGATATTATGGTGGTATTGATTGGATCATTAAGACAATGAAAGAGAAAGCAAAAGGCCGTAAAAGTGCGGAATATGTGATTAGTTTAATGTCTGGTGTGCTTTCTGCTGCTTTATCACATAACACGTTAGCTATTTTAATTTCTGCGCCTATCGCTAAAGAAATTGGTGATGAATATAAGGTACCTCCTAAACGTATGGCAAGCTTATTAGATATATTTGCTTGTTGTGCCTTAATGGTGCTGCCACATGATAGTGGTATGTTAATGGTTGAACAGTATGGTGATGTTTCTTATATAGAAGTTTTAAAATACACATTTTATCCTGTGATATTTGTTGTTTGTACTGTTATTACGATACAATTCGGTTTACTTGATAAAGATAAAAAACTTTCTAAATAATTTTTAGTTTGTTTGTGGTAATGCGTAGAAAAGTAAAACATATATCATAGACGAACATTTAAAATGAGCGATTATAAGTCAAATAGTTTAATAATATTTTAGGAAACAGAGCATATATTAAATATAAATCTCTGTTTCCTTTTTTAACGCCATGTATCCTGTGGCGGTACCGTAGAACGTTTTGATATTCTGGAAACGTACGGATTGCCTTTAACGATAAAACGAAGTGGTTTTTGTGTCCATTCACCTTTATTGGGGATACCAATTCTCGGCGTTTCCTCGATATGTTTAGGGTATTTACGGTTTTTAGTATCTATTTTTAGATGGCCTTCATTTAATCGTGAACCATCCAGATGTCTTGGTATATTAAATGCTTTAGTCCATTTTCCAGGGCCATTTGTTAATTCAAAGCCGTCTTTGTTTCTATTTAAGCGCATTGCTTCAATATTCTCTTCTGGTTCAACAGCACGTATCAGTACACCTTCAGGTACACCTTCTAATTGCGTTACAAAGTTGATAAGTAGATGGGTATGCATCACATGCGCATAAATTGTGCCACCCAGTTTATATAAAGATTCTACTTTGGGTGTGCGTTTGCCATTAAATCCGTGAGCAGCTTGATCTTTTTTTCCAACATATGCTTCAGTTTCAACAATGTATCCTGTAAACGTATGTAATTCATCTTCGAAAATGACACGTACGCCTAATAAATCTTTGGCGATAGTGACTGTATCTCGCTGTAAAAAATCCATTTACTAATCCTCCATATAATAGTTTTAGAAATTAAATGTTTTTCAAACTTTTTTATTAAATTGTAAAATTGTGTTACAACCATGTGTAAATTTTGGTAGAATAACCTTATAAGTTTACTAAAAATTAAAAAGTGTAGTTAAAGTATCAATGACTATATTAAAGTTAAATAAACATTATATCAAATGAACTTGAAACGGGGGGAGCAATTTGGAAAGAAAAATTGGGTTTGGAGAAGCATTAAAACTATTTTGGAAAAATTATTTTAACTTCAAGGGCCGTGCACGCAGAAGTGAATATTGGTATATGGTTTTATGGCATTTAATTTTTCTAGTACCAGCGTTCGTTGTATATTTTATTGCTTTGGTTGCATTAATAAGCGCTGCTGCTTCTCAATCTGAAACAGTCATTATGATAAGCATAGTTTTTCTTATCATCAGTTTAATATATTTCGTTGTGTACGGTTTGGCTACGCTGATACCTAATTGGGCAATATTTATTAGAAGGTTTCATGATACAGGTAGAACAATGTTATTACCGCTTATTTATTTAGGCATTACAGTATTTTCTTACATCATATTTTTAATCATAGCTGTATTAGATTCAGATTTGAATCATATTGCAAGTATAATTTTCATTGTATTGATGTACGCATTCTATATAGGTTTTGGTATTTATGCGTTAGTCGTTAGTTGTTTGGATAGTGAACGCAAAACAAATAAATATGGTCCGAGCCATAAATATGCAAATCAATATACTAAGATTGATGACATGTATAGAGAACAATAATTAAAATAAACCCAAGTATACGAGTTAGGCTGTTAATATGCTTCGTGATACTTGGGTTTTTATAAAGTTTATTCATTTAAATAAGATAAATTTAGATAATGTATTCCTAATACATTATCTAAAATATTGTAGCGTTGAAAAAGCATCATCTACATTTGTACCTATCTTTGCTGTGACTCATGCTGTAACATTGGAAAGAACCAAAATGAGAACTTCTATATATAAGACAATTTGAAATGTATATTTAAGGTGTGAAATGTTATTATCAATATATACTTAACAGACTTTAAGGGAGGGAATCTTGTCATGTCCTTAAAAATAGCAAATGTTACAAAAAAATATAAGGATTTTACAGCAGTTAATGATATTTCGATAAATTTAGAACAAGGAAACATGCTAGGTTTTTTAGGACGTAATGGTGCAGGAAAGACAACAACATTTAGAATGATACTTGGGTTGACACCGATTACTGAAGGACAAATTTTGTATAAAGATAAAGCAATCGACCAATCAATATATGATAAAATTGGATATTTGCCTGAAGAACGAGGATTACATCCAAAAATGAAAGTGGTCGATGAGTTAAGATACTTAGCTACATTAAAAGGGATGAAATCCAAGGAAATAACTAAAGCGATTGATTATTGGTTAAATCGTTTTGATATTGAAGAAAATAGGGACAAGAAAATTGAATCATTATCTAAAGGGAACCAACAAAAAATACAACTATTAGCAAGTATGTTACATAATCCAGAGTTATTAATCTTGGATGAACCTTTTAGTGGTTTAGACCCAGTTAATGTTGAATTATTAAAATCAGCCGTAAAAGATTTAAATGATGCAGGAACGACGATTATTTATAGTTCTCATAGGATGGAGCATGTAGAAGAGCTTTGTGATGATGTTTGTATTTTGAATAAAGGTGAACTTGTTGTTTCAGGGCCGATTGGTGAAGTGAAAGCAAATCACGGCAATAAAAGCGTAATCATTGAAACCAATCAAGCGATGCCAGAAATAGATGATATCAATGGGGTTATCCAAGTGGAACGCAATAAGAGGGAAATACGAGCATTAATAGAAGACGAATCTATTGCAGAGGCAATATATCATATCGTTGTGCAGTATGGTTTTGTAAAAAGATTTCAAGTGATAGAACCAACATTAAATGAGATTTTTATAGATAAAGTAGGTGAGGTAAATGGATAAATTTTGGGCTACTTTTTCACTTACGTATAAAAGTAAAGTTAAAACAAAATCATTTATGATTTTCACAGCAATTGTCGTTGTATTAATGTTGGCGGCAGCTAATATTAATAAAATCGTTGATCTATTTGATAATGGGCCTGATAAGATTGGTATCGTAGTCAATCAAGACTCAATATATAAAGGGGTTAAAGCACAAAGTGATCATCTTGATAGTGATGCGAAATTTAAAAAAATGACAGAATCACAAGCACATCAACAAGTGAAAAATGAAAGTTTAGATAAAGCGTATGTCATTCAATTACATGATAATCATAAATTGACTGGTGAAATATTAAGTAAGGATACCGTTTCGAAAACAGATGAACAAAAATTACAAACTACTTTATCAGCTATCCAAACCAAACTTGTGGCATCTAGTTTGAACCTATCTGAAGATGAGCTAAAGCAATTGCAATCTCAAAGTGAAGTAAGCTCACAAGTGCTTTCAGATAGTGCGAATGGCACACATTTAAGTGAATCACAAAAAACATTTAATACGATTATCGTATATGCAGGTATTATGCTCATGTTTTTCATTATCATAAATTATGCCAATCAAGTAGCGATGGAAATTGCAACTGAGAAGACGTCACGTGTCATTGAAATGATTATTACAAGCATATCACCAGTAACACACATACTTGCTAAATTGTGTGGCGTCATTGCTGTGGCATTAACACAAATTAGTATTTTCATTGTAGTAGGTATTATAAGTGTACTGTTATTTGATATTGGAGATATGCTTAAAGGATTTGATGTACAGCCGAATGATCTAACAGTACAATTAATCATCGTTGGTATACTATCGCTGATTTTAGGTATACTTTCCTATATTATATTGGCAGCTATTTTGGGATCGATTACTTCACGTATCGAAGACATTAATCAATCACTTATGCCAATGACTTTGATTAGTATCATTGCATTATATACGGCAATGTTTGGTGTTATAAACCCTGACACGACTATCATAAGGATTACAAGTTTTATTCCTTTATTATCTCCCTTTATCATGTTTTTACGTGCATCAACACCTGATGTAGCTACTTGGGAAATTGTAATAAGTATGAGTCTATCAATAGTAACCATATTTATCTTGCTTTACATTGCAGTAAGAAGTTATAAAGATACAATCTTAAGTTTTGATAAAGGTCTGTTTAAATCTATGAAACGTGTTTTCGGAAAAAATTAACATATGTTAACGATTATAGAAATGAGTTATAGATGAACAAATAACTTTTAAAAGTATCATAATAATAAGTAGGGGAATGAAACTCAAACAACATGATGGTTTCACTCCTACTTTTTTTATGAAAGTATGAATTGTAAAACAGGGTCCTCGAGTTTGTTGAATATGCCAAATAAAACATATTTATAAAAAATAGAAAAAATATCACAATTTTAAATAATATTTGATAGAATGAATAATTAGTATAGATAATGAATTAGTTAAGTTGTTACACTATAGATAAGTAAGATATTTACTAAGGGAAGTAGTAAGCTATTTTGGAATTTTAAATTTTAGTGGATGAAGTATTTTGCTCAATAATTTGGGGAGATATTGAGTGCGTATTGACCTTAGCTCATTTTTAAATGTTGTCTCATTCACTTTAAAAGCAATGAATTTTAGAACTACCAGGACTCCTATGTCTTGTTTTATAAAACAAAGATGGTGTTCATGACTGTGGTTCGATAAATTCAATTTGTTTGAAGTTTTATTCAAGATAGAACTGAAAGTCTAAGTGAATCATAATATGTTTGGTTTGAAAGGGAGTAATTGATGATGTTTGCAAAAGTAGAAAGACAAAGTAATGGTATTGATTTAATTAAGATAGACAATGAAGCAACTAAGATTGTTTTCACAAACTATGGCGCTCGTATCGTGTCATGGAAATATGATGATAACAATATTGTATTAGGTAATGTGGTAGAAGCGGATGAATTCTATCAACAAAATCCTTTTTATTTTGGTGCTACTGTAGGCCGTTATGGTGGACGGATTGCAAATGCAGAATTTCATTTGGATGGTACAACGTATCGATTAGATACGAATGATGGTAAAAATAATATTCACGGTGGTTATAACGGTATTGATAAATGTTATTTTGATTATGAGATATTTGAACAAGTAGGACAAGTGAAAATTGTGTTTTCCACTACAATTCAGCAATCAGATGATTATTTTCCAGGAAATATCGATTTAGAGGTGATACATACTTATGACGTTGATCACAAATGGACAATTGAGTATAAAGCCGTTACTACCGAAAAAACAATTTTTAATCCTATGAATCATGTTTACTTTAATTTGAACAGAGATAATAATGTTATCGATAACCATAGTATTTCAAGTTCAACATTAAAAATGCATTTATTAGATAACGATCATTTTGTGACAAAACAAAAGCCACTAAATTTAGAACATGTTTTTGCACGCAATCACATTCAATTTAAAGATATTTTTAATAGTGAGCATCATGACATTCAATCACAAATGAAACGTTATGGTGGTCTAGATCATCCGTTTCAGATTGGAGAGCAAGGTATGACAGTTGAAAATAAACATTTTCAACTGACTGTTGAAACTGATATGCCCAATGTCGTGATATTTACATTTAATGATACTACGGAATGGGAAAGTGATTTCAATATTTATAAAGCACATTCAGGATTTACGTTAGAAACACAATGCATACCTAATGATATTAATTTGTATGGAGAAGATGCGCCATCAATTTTAGAAGCGAATCAGCCATTTTATTCTAAGACATCATATAAAATTGCTGAAAAAACTTGCGAAGAAGTAGAATGATATCATTGCGTGTGTATCAAGTGTTTTGAATTAATATAAAGTAAGCAAACACCACTTATGGATAAGTAAGTAGCAATTTATAATAATGTATTACAGAAAATAGATTAAGTAGACAAACTCAGGTAAGTGCAGTTATATTAATACCATTTTTGGTCAGTTACTTAACCTGAGTTATATCAATATATCATTTTTAAAGATTCTTGTTGTATAAGAATCTTTTTTTTTGAGCCATTAGTTTAGGATATTTACCCATATTGTAATGTTTATTTTTGAGCGCGTTTTAGATATTTTTCTAATTTACGTCGTCTTTCTTCAGTTAAATATGGATTTTTCAAAGCATATGCCAAGCGCACGACATTTTTATTGTCATTGTAATAAATATCATTAAGTTCGAATACAGATAAAAGAGAATCATGTTCCCCGAATTTTATGAGCTGAAGATGAGACGAATCGTAAACAAAGCCTTCCTTAACTACTCTAAAGTAACAACCAGTTTTACATGAACTGGACATGCGTTTAATAAGATTAGGAATTTTATACTTTTCTTGTATTTTCCAACAAGGCTCTCTTATCTCTGAAACTTCGATAATCGCTTCACCTAATTGAAATTGATCTCCAAAATGCAAATCTTTTTCATCTAAGTCTTTGACCGTTAAGTTCTCGCCAAACATTGCATATTCTGGTAAATCTGTGACATCATCTTTCCATAGATCGTAATTTTTTTCGCTATATAAACATACAGCCTTATTGGGCCCGCCATGTCCTTTGTATTCTTGTTCATCTTCAGAAAAACCGGTTTTTGAAAGCCACATCTTACCGGTGAAAAGTGTTTTGTTAAGTGCTGAACGCATTGGTCTTTTAGTACTATAAGGTAAATCTTCTATTTTTCCTGTAGCAATCGCTTTTAAATGATAAATCATGACAATCCTCCTAGTTGGTGATGTATTATTATTGTAAACTAGCTATTTAATTATGCAAGAAGATATATTAATTTAAAATTTATACATATTTTTTAACTATGTATTTTTTTCAATCTCATGTACAATAAAGGTGAGAGTAAGTTATGTAAAGGGGACGCATTATGGATACGAAACAGTTAAAAATTAGTACATTTAATGAAGCGTTAAGCCAAATCAGTGACGGTATGGTTGTGGGCATTGGTTCTGGTTCAACAATAGAGTTGCTTGTCCCAAAACTAGCTGAGAAGTTGGACCATGAACAGATTGATATTACAGGTGTATGCACCTCTAATAAAACTGCTTATATCGCAAAAGAATTAGGTATTCGAGTAGTGGATGTCAATGATGTAGAAAAAATTGACGTTGCCATTGATGGTGCAGACGAAGTAGACAACAATTTGAATTTAATTAAAGGTGGCGGCGGGGCATTATTTAGAGAAAAAGTGATTGATGCCATGGCGGAAAAGTTTATTGTTTTAGTAGATGAATCTAAGTGTGTATCATACTTAGGTCAAACTTTTAATTTACCTGTAGAAGTAGATAAATTTAATTGGTTATTAGTTTCTAAAAAAATAGTAGCTTACGATAATTTAAAAGTGATGCGCCGAATGGTGGATGATGTCCCATTTATAACTGATAATGGCAATTACATCCTTGATGTTACATTGAATTCATCTATCGATCCTTATGCTATGCATGAATTTTTAATTCATTTAGTAGGTGTTTTAGAAACTGGATATTTTCTTGATGTTACAGATCAAGTCATTATAGGTAAGCAAAAAGGCGTTGAAATTTTAAATAAATCATAACTCAAAATATAATAAAAGCAGGTTAACTAACGGTATAAATTAAGATAGACATGAAGTTTATTCATTGTATCTGAATATACGATTAGCGTAACCTGCTTTTTGTTAATTAGCGACGATGATCATGTTTGTTTTTAAGTTTAAAAGGTGATCGTTGTCGTTTTTTATTTTGTTGTTGTATGGTTGGCTCAGAAGTACTAGAATCATCATGTTTTGGTGATGATGTCTCCACCTGTGCTTTTTCAGTAGAATTTTCAACGGCGCCATTTACCTGTGTCTCAACATGTTGACGTTCATCTTGGACATCGTTGTTCTCTATAGTTTGTGGCGTGTTTTCATCAATAATATTGTTTCGGCTGTCATCGTGCTGTGTTTGTCGGTGATTCTTCTCAGTGTCCGTGTCATTCACATGTTCAGTCGATGGTTTTGAGTTAGCATCATGTGAATTGACATGATTGTCTGTTGCTCTTTCAGTTTGAGATGTAGCAGTTTCACTGTGCTCACTGTCTCCACTATGTGTATGTACATTTGTTGTTGAATTATCAGATTCGAGTGTATCTTCATTACTATCATCTGCTTGAGCAGTTTCTGAATCTTCACTTACATGATCTAAATAATTATTGCTATCAACTTCATCTAAACTACGTTTAGTAAAGAAATAAAGTATTGCTCGAATAATAATACTTAATAAAATGTAAACGACTGCTACAGCTGATGTGGATAATGCAATTACTTTCATTGCAAAAACACTGCCAAGTTCTTCATTGAATAAGAAAACAAGACCAAATGACATTGCTGCATGGAATATCGTTGCGATAAATATCGTGCGACCTTTTGTAGCACGAATTAACTCACCGATAATCATGGAAAATGCAAATGTATATAATAAACCATATAAAGTATATTCAAGACTAAAGGCCACATTTATATTCCAAATGGAATATAATAAACCAACAATAATCGATGCAAAGAATGTGTTCATTTTCGTTTCTATAATATTTTGTAAATAAGAACGGAAACCAAATTCTATTAAGAATGCCATCACTAGTTGTCCAAGTATAATTGCAGTAATTGAAACAGATAAATCTTCTGTTTGTAATAATACAAAACTATCCGCAAAGATATTAAAACTTATCATAGCAATCAGGAAAATGATTAAAGGTAAAATAAATGCTAGTAAAATACGTTCAATCACTTTTAAATCTATTGTTAGTTTTAAACCAGATAACTGCGTCTTACGTTTACTAAAAACGATAATACAAACAAGCGCAGCAATAAATGGCGCTATAGCACTTAAGTCAAAGACAAAAGTCTTAAGTGAAATAGTACTTTGTAAGTCTTTCAGTATAATAGGAGCTGCATAAGCAATAATATAGAAAATAAAAATCATTATTGCCCATTGAAAACCTGATATACGTTGTTTATTCATTATGTAACCTCCAATAGGGTTCAGAAAATCATTTATCACTAATTATACATATTTATTAATCAGAAATAAATTAAATTTAGGTATTTATCATTGAAATGTAATAGTAATGCCAAAACTAACATCTAAATGAAATAATTTATTGTCATTTGATAAAATTAAGTAGATAAATTTTGGGTAAATAAAAGCATAAATTGAATTGAATTCAATGTAAGCGTATACTTTTAAATGAGACATTGTTATAAAAGGAGGAGAATTATGTATAAATTAGCACAGCGTGATTTCTGGACAGGTAGAGTCGATAGCGAATCAGATAAGTCTCAATTTAGACATTTTCAAACTGTGAATTTTAGAAATATCAAAGATGACTATCATGAGACACGCCAAGGTGTGGGATTATTAGGTTACGCAGTTGACAGAGGTGTTGAATTGAACAAAGGGAGATTAGGTGCTAAAGAAGGTCCCGACGCAATTAAGAAAGCATTTGCCAATCTACCTGTGTTGAGTGACTGCAAGATATATGACTATGGTAATGTAGAACATGATCATGATGACTTAGAAGACACCCAAAAAGAATTCGCAAAATATGTTGCGACATCAATACAAAGGCATAAACAGACGTTTTTATTGGGTGGTGGACACGATATCGCATATGCCCAGTATTTAGGTATAAGAGAAGTTTATCCTGATGCTTCTTTAGGTATCATTAATATCGATGCACATTTTGATACCAGAGCGGAGTCACAGTCTACCTCTGGAACGAGCTTTAGTCAAATTTTAGATCAAGATAATCAAGCAGATTATTTGGTATTAGGTATACAACAAGGCGGTAATACACAAGGCCTATTTGATTATGCGGAAGAAAAAGAAATCGGCTTTGTTTATGCTGAGGAATTATTACATCAAATATCTCCTCCTGTAAAAGATAAAGTAGAACGATTTATACACAATCATGACGTTATTATGTTCACAATATGTATGGATGTTATAGATAGCGCATACGCACCAGGTGTAAGTGCTAACGCAGTATTAGGTTTGTTCCCACATATTGTCCTTGAACTTGCCAAACGCATTATCCCAAATGACAAAGTCTCTACGATTAGCATTGCAGAAACAAACCCTAAATATGATGTCGATAATCGTACTGCAAAGCTATCAGCTAATTTTTTACATCATTTTATTCTTTAATATTCCAATAATAAAGGCATAAATCTATAAAAGAAAGTACTCGTTCAGGGTGCTTTCTTTTTTTTAGGTAATTGATGTAAATGGTACGACTGAGTGTAGGTTTAATTTCAATTGCATCTAAATCTCGTGCATTAAAAGATTGGTAATAGACACGTGGTATGACGGCATAGCCTAATCCTCGATGAACGAAATTCGTTGAAGCTTCAAAGCGATCTGCCTCTATAATAATATTTGGGTGAATATTTAAGCGGTTAAAATAGTCATCCAAATGCTTACGTACTTGGGAACCTTTTGTAGGTAAAATGAGCGGTAAAGATTTAATGGATACCTTTTTGCTATTAGAAAAGGTATTTTTAGGTGTTATGAGGACATAAGATTCCTTATATAGAGGAACAGAGTGTATATCCTCGTGAATAATTTGTTCATTGGTTAAGCCTAAATGATTTTCAAAATTTAATAGACGCTCTAATATCGTGCTCTGATCATGTACTTCTGAAGCGTGATACGTTTGATCTGCATATTCTTTTTGATGCATAGCAACTACTTGTGATATCCATTGATTTGATGATTCAAGAATAGAAAATTTGATTTTAGGTGCATGTCCCATTTTTAAATCATACATTTTTTCTAGCGTTTGATGATAACTTTGTACGAGCTGAATTGCGTAATTATAAAAATGAATACCTTTTTCAGTAATTTTGATATCCTTGGTCGTTCTTAAAAATAAATCATAACCTAAATCAGCTTCTATTTTTTTTATTGTATTAGTTAAAGAGGGTTGGCTTATATGCAAAAAATCTGCTGCCTTTGTAAAACTATTATATTTAACGACAGCAATAAAATATTCTAATTGAACAATTTTCATCTGAATGTCACTCCTATATATTTGCGTATTTATAGTTTGAAACTATTAATAATTAGTTTATTGATATTGGTAGTCTATATAATAACATATTATACTTTTAGATATAGAGGGAGTCGTACTTTCATGTTAGGGGCGTGAAGTACATGTGGAGATTTTTCATTTATAGCTTGATTGGTATTATATTTTTCTTCGTTCCTGTGACTATACAAGGTCAATCAACCATTATGATTGATCATATTGTGCAATGGATTACGCTAATAGTGAAACCAGTTTTACCATATTATGTATTGATTTTAATTATTATTGGTGCAATTCATCCATTTCTCAATCAAAGGTGGAATGAATCGAAAACAAATATTATTTTTAGCTTATTCAAAGTAGTAGGGGTATTCATCGCTTTCATGGTTGTTTTCAATATAGGGCCTGCTTTTGTTTTAAAAGAAAGTATTGGACCATTTTTATATGAAAAGTTAGCCATACCATTAAGTGTTTTAATTCCCATAGGAGCGATTTTTTTATCATTTTTAGTAGGTTTTGGATTGTTAGAGTTTATCGGTGTGATTTGTCGTCCGATAATGCGACCGATATTTAAGACACCAGGAAAGTCAGCGGTCGATGCAGTAGCATCATTTGTTGGTAGTTATTCAATAGGCTTACTAATAACAAACAAAGTCTACAAGAGTGGTAGTTGCACACATAAAGAAGCAGTAGTTGTAGCGACAGGGTTCTCTACGGTTTCCGCTACGTTTATGATTATTGTAGCTAACACACTAGGTATTATTCAGCATTGGAATTTATATTTTTGGTTTACACTCGCAGTGACATTTATTGTTACTGCTATTACCGTACAACTCCCACCTATCAGATTTGAAAAGCATACGACATATAAAGACCAACCATATCAAGAAGAGATTCGCAGAAACATGCCATTGTTAAAAGAGTCTTGGTTAGAAGCAAAATTAGCTGTGAAACAGTCTAAGTCATTAATTGACAATGTATTTGAAAATTTGAGAGATGGTGTCGTAATGACTATAGCAATTTTACCTTCTATCATGTCAATTGGTTTTCTAGGATTAGTAATCGCAGAATTCACACCAGTAATCGAATATATATCTTACATCTTTTATCCATTTATCAGCATTTTTCCAGTAGAAAATGTAGGGGTATTAGCACAGGCTTCAACGATTTCAATTGTTGAAATGTTATTACCAGCTGCGATTGCACAATCAGCAGATTTAGCAACAAGATTTACAGTAGCGGTCATGAGTGTTTCAGCGATTATATTTTTCTCAAGCGTTGTTCCGGTTATATTATCTACTGAAATTAAAATATCGATAGGAAAACTTGTGATTATTTGGTTTGAAAGAGTAGTACTCACACTACTGATTACAATTCCATTTGCATTATGGATATTTTAAATATCAAAACAAAGGTTGAATTTAAAATCGATGAAGGAGAGATTGTTCATGAGAAATATTAAAGCAAAAAAAGGTTTAGAGATTGAATGTAAAGGTTGGGAACAAGAAGCAGTATTACGAATGCTATATAATAATTTAGATCCTGAAGTTGCAGAAAGACCCGAAGATTTGGTTGTCTATGGTGGCATAGGTAAAGCAGCTCGAAACTGGGAAGCATTCGAAGCAATTGAATCCACACTGCGTTCATTAGAAGCTGATGAAACGATGTTAGTTCAATCAGGCAAACCAGTTGCTGTATTTAAAACACATGAAGAGGCACCACGTGTATTACTTTCAAATTCTGTATTAGTACCTGAATGGGCAAACTGGGATCATTTTAATGAATTAGATCAAAAAGGTTTAATGATGTATGGACAAATGACTGCGGGTAGTTGGATTTACATAGGTTCACAAGGTATCGTTCAAGGTACATATGAGACATTCGGTGAACTAGCTAATCAACATTTTAATGGCAAATTAAATGGTACGATTACATTAACTGCTGGTCTTGGTGGCATGGGTGGTGCACAACCATTGGCAGTTACGATGAATGGTGGAGTTGTCATCGGAGTTGATGTAGATGAAACACGCATTGATAAGCGTATTGATACACGTTACTGTGATGTGAAAACACGAGATTTAGACGAAGCATTAACGTTAGCGGAAGATGCACGCAAACAAGGCAAGCCATTATCTATTGGCTTGGTCGGTAATGCGGTCGATGTACATCAAGCAATTTTAGATAAAGGATTTAAAATTGATATTATTACGGATCAAACGAGTGCCCACGATCCTTTAAATGGTTATGTGCCACAAGGGTATTCATTAGAAGAGGCAAGTGCACTTCGTAATAAAGATCCAAAACAATACGTGAAAGAATCGCAATCCTCAATGCATAAGCATGTATCACTAATGTTAGAATTTCAAAAACAGGGTGCGGTCGCTTTTGATTATGGAAATAACATAAGACAGGTCGCATATAATGATGGCTTAAAAAATGCTTTTGATTTCCCTGGGTTTGTACCGGCATATATTAGACCGCTATTTTGCGAAGGAAAGGGACCATTTAGATTTGCAGCATTAAGTGGGGATCCTAAGGATATTGAACGTGCTGATGAAGAAATGAGAAAGTTGTTCCCTGAAAATGAAAAACTTATTCGTTGGTTAGATTTAGCACAGGAGAAAATTGCGTTTCAAGGATTGCCTTCAAGAATTGCGTGGTTAGGTTATGGAGAACGTGCGAAAATGGGTCTAGCGTTAAATAGACTTGTGCGTGAAGGTGAAATTTCTGCACCGATTGTAATTGGTCGCGACCATTTAGATTCAGGTTCAGTAGCCAGTCCTAATCGTGAGACTGAAGGTATGAAAGATGGTTCAGATGCCGTAGGAGATTGGGCTATTTTAAATGCATTAATCAATACTGCTGCAGGTGGATCTTGGATTTCATTCCATCATGGCGGTGGTGTTGGTATGGGTTATTCATTACATGCAGGCATGGTAGTAGTTGCTGATGGTTCAGAAAGAGCAGATAAACGTTTAGGACGTGTATTAACTACGGATCCGGGTATGGGAGTAGTAAGACATGCTGATGCAGGTTATGAATCAGCAATTAATGTAGCAAATGAAAAAGGCATTCACATTCCAATGATTACAAGAAAAGGAGATAAAAAATGAACGACTTAATCATTCAAAATATTAAACAATTAATTTTACCGAAAGCTACCAAACGTCCTTTAAAAGGCAAAGAATTAGATGATTTAAATATTGTTGAAAATGGTACAGTAGTTGTGAAAAATGGCAAGATTGTTTATGCGGGTGAACATTCTGATGCATATGATGCAAAAGAAATAATAGATGCTTCAGGAAAAGTCGTTTCACCTGCCTTGGTAGAAGCACATACGCATCTTGTACATGGTGGCTCACGTGAACATGAGATGTCACTCAAGCGTCAAGGTGTGTCTTATTTAGAAATACTTGAACAAGGTGGCGGTATACTTTCTACTGTAGAAGCCACACGTCAAGCGACGGAAGACGAACTTTTTGAAAAAGCGGAAAAAAATCTATTAACCATGTTACAACACGGTGTCTTAGCGGTTGAAAGTAAGAGTGGTTATGGATTGGATAAAGAAAATGAACTTAAACAATTGCGTGTTTCAAATCGATTAGCAAAAAAATATAATTTAGACATGAAACATACCTTCCTTGGGCCACATGCTGTGCCTAAAGATGCGGAGTCTAACCAAGCTTTCTTACAAGAAATGATAGATTTATTGCCGGAAGTTAAACCATATGCTGATTTTGCCGATATTTTCTGTGAAACAGGCGTGTTTACTGTGGAAGAATCTAAATCTTACATGGAAGCAGCTAAAAAACAAGGCTTTGATGTTAAAATTCATGCAGATGAAATCGATCCATTAGGTGGTTTAGAACTTGCAATTGATGAAAATGCTATCTCTGCGGATCATTTAGTTGCATCTAGTGAAGAAGGTAAACAAAAGTTGAAAGATAGTGATACTGTTGCAGTATTATTACCAGGAACAACTTTTTATCTTGATAAGGAAGGTTATGCAGATGCAAGAGGTATGCTAGATAACGATGGCGCTATTGCGATAGCTACTGACTTCAATCCAGGTAGTTGTGTGACTAATAATTTACAATTGGTGATGTCTATTGCAGCGTTAAAATTAAAATTATCTCCAAATGAAATTTGGAATGCAGTGACAGTCAATGCAGCTAAAGCAATTGACGTTGATGCAGGTACCATCAATGAAGGAGATAAAGCAAATATTGTAATTTGGGATGCACCTAATCATGAATATATTCCATATCATTATGGTATTAATCATGCAGAAAGAGTTATTAAAGATGGTAAAGTGCTCTTTGATAATCGTGTAAAACTTTAATAGAAAAACTGTAATTAAAATTAAAAATAAGATTATTAGAGATGAATAGGGTGAGGAATGGAATCAAAAATGTTGATTTGTCCTCGCTCTATTCTTATTTTTTTATTCAAGTTTTCTAAAAATAGAAATTTAGAAGTGCAAAAAATTAAGTTAATAAAATATTTTGACAATTATGATAGTATAGTAATTAAAGGGGCTTGGGGGTGAGTACGGTGTGAGTAATGCTGGGTATATTGAACAATGGAAAGGTAACATAGTACAGAATACACTTTCAGGTGTATTACTTGCACTTGCATTGTTACCTGGTGCAATTGCTTTTTCATTTATAGCAGGCGTGAATCCAACAATCGGTATGTTAAGTACTGGTTTAATGATGCTTGTACTTAGCTTGACTGGAAATAGAACCTTGATGGTATCAGCACCAAGTAGTGGTGTATCTTTAGTCGTAGCACCTTTAGCTGCAAGTCATGGGATGCAAGCTGTCATTTCAGCAACGTTATTTATGGGTATCATCCAAATTTTATTTGGGTATTTTCAAATTAATAAATGGTTAGAATTGATACCTGTCGGTGTTGTAATTGGATTTATGAATGCACTAGGTATATTATTATTTACATCTCAGCTAAAGAATATTTTAGGTATTTCTATGGCAACTTATATCGTTGCAATCATGTCATTTTTTATTATTTGGTTGGGCGCTCAACATATCAAAATTATACCTGCACCATTGATATCCATCATTATACTGACAATATTTTCGTGGGTATTAAAACCTGATATAAAATATGTGCACGATTTGTCTTCAATACATATTAAACTACCTTATCCAACTATTCCTATTGAAATATTAAATGTAAACTATCTCCTAATTACATTGTTTTATGGTTTGATGATGGCTATTGTTGCAATCGTTCAAACGACTTTAACAGCAAGAATGATGGATGAAGTAACAGCTACGACTAGTGATAAAAATCGTGAATCAATAGGTCAAGGCATAGCTAATTTAGTAGTAGGATTATTTGGCGGTTATGGTGGAAGTGCGCTTGTTGGTCAATCGCGTTTTAATGTAACAATGGGTGCGAACTCTAGAGTTTCGACGCTTGTTACCGGTAGTTTTTTACTGGTAAGTTTATTTGTTTTTGGTGAAATTATAGGACATATTCCAATGGCTGTTTTAGCTACCGTGCTTATTACAATTTCATTGAATACATTTGATAGACGAACAATACCCTTTATACGTAAGTCACCTTTAGTAAATGGATTCATGGTAATACTTACGATGGTGCTTATTTTAATCTCTAATAATTTAGCGCTCGGCGTTGTGATTGTAACAATACTATATTATATTTTAAAACGTTTTATAAATTTAGAAAGGACGTGACATGTCATGCCACAATATGAAGACTTTGTAAAATGGAGACGTACATTTCATCAGTTTCCAGAATTGTCTGATGATGAATATGAAACAACGAAACGATTAAGACGTATTTTAGAAAGTTATGAAATTAAAATTTTAGATATACCGTTGGAAACTGGTTTGATTGCTGAAGTAGGTCAAGGAGATACGTTTATTGCTGTTCGATCGGATATAGATGCTTTGCCAATTAATGAAGAAGTTGTACATGAATTTACATCAACTAATGAAGGTATTATGCATGCTTGTGGTCATGATATCCATATGGCAAGTATTTTAGCAACAGCTACAAAATTAAAAGAAATTGAAGATCAATTAAAAGGTAGAGTACGTTTTATTTTTCAACCTGCCGAAGAGCTGGGCTATGGTGCTGTTAAATTAGCTGAGACAGGTGCTATTGATGGTACAAAAGCTGTGCTTGGTTATCATAATTATCCTACTATGGATATAGGTACATTGGCAGTGAAATCTGGTGCCGTGACATCCTCTGTAGATCGCTTTGAATTTAAAATTAAGGGTAAAGGTGCACATGCAGCAAAGCCTGAACAAGGTAATGATCCAGTCATCGTATTAGGTCAATTAATCAATAGTGTTCAATCCATCGTCAGCAGAAATTTATCTGCTTTTGATAATGCAGTCGTAACGATTGGAGAAGTATCTTGTGGTAATACATGGAATGTTATTGCAGATCAAGCTTATGTACAAGGTACAGTGAGAAGTTTTGATGAAGGTATTCGCACATTCATTGAGAAGAGATTGAGAGAAATTGGGAGTGGATTGGCAGAAGTATTTGATGTTGAAATTGAAACACAATATATACGATTACCAGGCGCAGTAATCAATGACGAAAAATTAACAGACGATGCAATTAACGTTGCTAAACAAGTAGGTTACAATGTGAATATAATGGAACAGCCATTAACTATTGGTGAAGATTTTTCTGGGTTTGCCAACAAGTATCCAAGTGTATTTGTTTTTATTGGATCTAATAGTGACTATGATTTACATCACCCCAAATATGATCCCGATGAACGCATTTTAGAAAAAGTACCAGATTACTTTGTAACATTTGTAAAGAAATTATTGAACGAAACTTAAAAATATAATCTTGTGTTATGGGCGATTTAATTTGGGTAAAAAATAATTACAACCATTATTTTTTGAGGAGGATTAAGCATGGCGTCTCAAGATCCTAGAAAGAAATATTCAAATGCAGATTTTCCAAAACAAGAGCAACTCGTTCCAGGTTTACAAAAAGATCTGAAGCCTAAACCAGATTGTGGAGAAACTTCTTATACCGGTTATGGTAGATTGAAAGGTTTAAAGATGTTAGTAACAGGTGGAGATTCAGCTATTGGTAGAGCAGCAGCTATTGCGTATGCTAAAGAAGGTGCTGATGTTGCAATCAATTACTTGCCATCAGAACAAGAAGATGCTGAAGAAGTAGAAGAAGTTATTATATCGGCAGGACAACAAGCTGTGCTAATACCGGGTGATTTACGCAATGAACAATTCAATTATGAGTTAGTAGAACGTGCATATCACGCGTTAGGTGGATTAGACAATGTTACACTCGTAGCTGGACATCAACAATATAGAGATACACTAAAGGGCTTCGATACAGCGTCATTTACTGAAACCTTTGAAACGAATGTGTATCCAATATTTTGGATTGTACAAAAAGCGATTGATTATCTTGAACCAGGTGCTACAATTACGACAACGTCATCTGTACAAGGTTATAACCCAAGTCCAATTTTACATGATTATGCAGCATCAAAAGCTGCAATCATATCGCTAACTAAAAGTTTGTCTGAAGAACTAGGAGCTAAAGGCATCCGTGTTAACTGTGTTGCACCAGGACCATTTTGGTCACCACTTCAAATATCAGGTGGACAACCACAATCCAAAATTCCAACATTTGGACAAAAAGAAGTGCTTGGCAGAGCAGGTCAACCTGTAGAATTAGCAGGCGTTTATGTTCATTTAGCAGCTGATGAATCAAGTTACACTACTGGCCAAGTATACGGGGTTACAGGTGGTACACAATTAGATTAATTTGATAGATGGCTATTTCAAAGTGATTCGTGCTTAAATGAACAGTTATGCACTTACATTTTGACATAGCCACTTTTTATTTATGAAAGGAAAGTGAATTTTTGTGAAACATTTTAAAGCAAGTGAATTGTCTAAAAGACAAAACTATAAATTATTGAGTGGTAGTATCATACCTAGGCCAATAGCCTTTGTGACGTCTCAAGATAAAAATGGCAAGTTAAATGCGGCACCGTTCAGTTTTTTTAATGTGGTGAACAGTGCACCACCGATGATTATGATTTCTACAGGACGCTCAGAAGGTAAACGTAAAGACACTTCACTTAATATTGAAGAGACTGAACATTTTGTAGTACATATCACTGATGAAACAAACGTAGAGCAAATTAACCGTACAGCTGCACCATTGGATCGTACTGAAAATGAATTAGAACGAACAACGTTAACCCTTGTCAACTCAGAACTGATAAGTGTACCTGGTATTGAACAGGCGAAAATACGTATGGAATGTAAATTAGAGCGGATTATATCATTAGGAGATACTGATGAGGGGTCAGATCTAATCATTGGAGAAGTCGTGATGTTTCATATTAATGAAAACGTGTATTTTGAAGACAGTAAGATTAATGCACAGGCACTAGAAGCCGTGTGCCGTTTAGCTGGAAATGATTATGCCACGATCGGTGATACATTTACGATTGTTCGGCCAACGGAATAACCTTTGAAGTAAAATATCATTTCATATTATGATTATATAATTGACGAAGTGGCATGAATAGTGTACTGTTATAAAATAAATAAAATAGCTTATCTAGAGAAGTGGAGGGACTGGCCCATTGAAACTTCGGCAACATGGTAATGCGTGTGCCAATTCCAGTAGCATAAAGTGTGCTAGAAGATAAGATTAAAGATGTATCGATTTACTCTTTTCTTCTATGAGAAAAGAGTTTTTTATTTTTTATGGTAAGCAAAATGAATGATTGACTAAAAAAGTAATGATAAAGAAAGTTGGTTTTGTATGACGGAAAATAAAAAAGGTAACGCATGGGCGCTTGTGCCATTAATCATTTTTGTAGGTATATTTTTAGGTGTGGGCGTTATTACTGGTGACTTTTCAATAATGCCACTCAATGTTGCAATTATTATCGCATCCATTGTGGGTTTGTTGATAAATAAAAAAGAAACATTTTCTAAAAAAGTAGATGTATTTACTAAAGGCGCTGGACATTCAAATATTATTTTGATGATGTTAATATTTCTACTTGCGGGTGCATTTTCTCAAACTACAGAAGATATGGGGGGAGTCAAGTCGACGGTAAATTTAGGACTATCCTTTATTCCAGAAAACTTAATTATCGTCGGTTTATTTATCATTTGTATGTTTGTATCACTTTCAATGGGTACTTCAGTCGGTACAGTTGCAGCTATAGCGCCGGTTGGTTTTGGTTTGAGTCAGGCGACTGATGTATCTGCAGCGATAACAATGGCTACTGTCGTTGGTGGCGCAATGTTTGGTGATAATTTATCAATGATTTCGGATACTACAATTGCCGCTGTTCGTACTCAAAAGACTAAAATGAGCGATAAGTTTAAGGTGAACATAAAGATTGTATTACCAGGTGCGCTATTTACTGTTATAGTACTTTGGTTTTTAACGCATGGTGCTCAGATAGATACTACGAAATCATATGACTATAACTTTATTAAAGTTATTCCATACTTATTGGTACTGATTTTAGCGCTGGCAGGTATAAATGTAATTATAGTGTTGATTGGTGGTACCGTATTATCTGCGATTATTGGACTGGTTGATGGATCATTCAACTGGTCAGGCTTGCTTAGTTCAATCTCAAAAGGAATTGTTGGTATGGAGGATATTGCGATTATTGCACTTTTAATTGGCGGACTTGTAGCATTGATACAACATAATGGTGGTATCACTTGGCTATTAAATTTTGTACGTAATAGGGTTAAATCAAAACGCGGTGCAGAATTAGGTATAGCTGGACTTGTGAGTGCTGCGGATATTTCGACTGCCAATAATACAATTTCTATATTAATGGCAGGCCCCTTAGCTAAAGATATTGCAGATGAATACGATATTGATCCTAGGAAATCTGCAAGTGTTTTAGATATATTTGCGAGCTGTTTCCAAGGTTTATTACCTTATAGTCCGCAAGTTATAGCAGCAGCAGGCGTTGCGTCTATCTCACCAGTTTCATTAATGCCGTATTCAATTTATCCGATCATTCTAGGTGTTTGTGGCCTAATTGCAATTTTCTTTAGATTACCAAGATTAAAATAAAAAAGTTGATTAAAAGAAAGGGCAACAGTTTATATTATTTGATATAGACTGTTTGTCCTCTTTTTTAAGAAGTAAGATAGTATTAAAAAAGGGAAAATTTTGACGTTTACTGATTAATAACGATAGAATAAATAGGTTATCACTTTTAAAGGGGATATAAAGGAAAGTTGAATTTCATAGTATTATTGTTTAGAAGTCTAGTATAATGAGTTAGAATAGTTATAAGAGTGAAAGTAGGTGAACAATCATGGCTAGATATAATGTGGAAAATGAAAACGTAGAAATTCAGTTGGAAAGACTGTTTAAAGTTGAACCTGAATTAGTATATCAAGCTTGGACTGAGCAACGATTTCTTAAACAATGGTTTATGACAACTGAACGAACGAATAAATCAATAGAGATAGACGCTGTACAAAACGGAAGCTATGAAATTATTGATGTTCGTAAAGGGAAAGAAAATATAGTGAAGGGTTCTTACGTTACTTTGAACCCAAATGAATATATTGTAATGACGATAGGGATGCCTGAATTAAGTGACTCTGAAGATACAATTGAAGTAGAGATGTTTGAAAGAGAACCAGGCATAACCCAAATGATTTTTAATTATACAGCTTATGTACCTAGGGAACGCAGATTGACATCATTAGAGTATAAGCAAAAGAAAAAGGAATATCATGATTCTACTGCGCATGGTTTTGAAATGTTGTTTGATAAGCTGCAAACAACACTAGAAGAATATGAAGAGGAACAATAAAAAATCATTACAACCTAACTCAATAAATTAAAAGTGGGACTCAGGCATATTTGGGCAGAAGCTCATGTATCAGTCCCACTTGTGTAATAAATTGAGATGTTGACTAAGAGGCTGAGACAATTAATTTGTCCAGCTTTCTTTTATTTGATATGTTAATTATTTTGTGTGAATTGACCGTATTGTATACGCTCATTAAATTTACGTAGTACCGTTTCAAAAAAAATATGGTAGCTGATAAAGCTGGAATAATCAATGCCGTTTGTTAAATAAAAAGTGTTACTTGATACGTAGATATTATAATTTGCCTTTTGAGCCAAGGTGTTGTCTTGAAGCGTAGTAATAGAAATGAAATACTTTTGACGCAGTTGCAGTAAATTCGTTATATCGGATAAGTGATCGGTCTCGCCGGATAAAGAAATAATAAAAAACAAATCATTATCAGAAGCTTTATTTAACACCATTTTAAATTCATGTACATCATGTAATACAATAATATTTTTATGTATGGTCAATAAAATTCTTTGAGCTTCTTGCGCAACATTCATTTGAGCTAAACCTGTGCCATATAAATATACCGTTTCGGCTTGATATATTTTGTCAGTAACTAGGTCGTAATCGATACGTTCCAAATAAGTGAAGGTATTTTCAATTTCTTGTTTAAAAGCGTTCATAGAGTCAGAAGGTAATTGATGGACTTGTTCAGATTCAAATTTTAAGTATGATTTAAAATCACTGTAGCCATCAAAGCCGAGCTTACGAGTAAAACGATGAATACTTGCATTTGATGCATGTGTATAAGCCGCTAAATCTTGGATTTTCATTGTTTTACAATCTGATATATGTGTGTTTATAAAATGAGCGATTTGTAGGTCGTTTTCATTTAATTTATTAAAATTGTTATTTATGCGTTCATCTAAAAGCAACGTTATCACCTCAGAATTTTGAAAATATTTTCAAGTTTTGAAAATATAATCTTATTGTACAAAATTGTTCGTAATGGCGTCAAACTATTGTTCTGATGTAAGCGTTTACTATAAAATCGATGGTAAATTGATCCATAATCATTTGAATAGAGAGATATTCAATTATCATAAGTGAATTATTTTGGAAATTTAGAAAAGGGGAACTTTATATGAATGCTATAAAGCGATTTGGAAGTGCAATGATTGTACCTGTATTGATGTTTGCATTTTTTGGTATTGTACTCGGTTTAGCAACATTATTTAAAAATCCTTCAATAATGGGGAGTATTGCTGAAGAAGGTACAAATTGGTTCAAAATATGGTCAGTGATAGAGTCTGGTGGTTGGACAATATTTAATCACATGGAAGTGGTATTTGTTGTTGGCTTGCCATTATCTTTAGCTAAAAAAGCACCTGGACATGCAGCACTGTCAGCATTAATGGGATACTTAATGTTTAATACCTTTATCAATGCCATATTAACGCAATGGCCGCATACATTCGGAGCAAATTTAGAAAAGGGTGTAGAAAATGTAACGGGATTAAAAGCGATTGCTGGTATAGAAACATTAGACACGAATATCCTAGGCGGTATTATTATTTCAAGCATTGTCACATGGATACATAATAGATATTATAGTAAAAAATTACCTGAAATGCTTGGTGTATTTCAAGGTTTGACATTTGTAGTAACGATTTCATTTTTTGTCATGTTGCCAATTGCTTTAATTACTTGCATCATATGGCCAACGGTACAAAATGGTATTTCTTCACTGCAAGGATTTATTATTGGCTCGGGTTATATAGGTGTGTGGTTGTATCATTTTTTAGAAAGAGTATTGATACCAACTGGATTACATCACTTTATATATGCACCAATAGAAGTAGGTCCTGTTGTTGTGAATCATGGATTGAAAGCAGAATGGTTCGAACATGTAAATGAATTTGCTAAAAGTAAAGAACCATTAAAAGAATTATTCCCATATGGCTTTATGTTACAAGGTAACGGAAAAGTCTTTGGTTCAATTGGTATTGCTTTAGCAATGTATGCAACGACGCCAAAAGAAAATAGAAAGAAAATTGCAGCATTACTAATTCCAGCAACATTGACAGCGATTGTTGTAGGCATCACTGAACCATTAGAGTTTACATTTTTATTTATTGCACCTTATTTATTCGTTTTACATGCAATTTTAGCAGCAACGATGGATACGTTAATGTATGGTTTCGGATTAGTAGGTAACTTTGGTGGAGGATTATTAGATTTCTTTGCTACGAATTGGATACCTTTAGCCCAAAATCACTGGTTAACTTATATTATTCAAATTGCAATAGGTTTCGGTTTTACAGCGATTTATTTCTTCTTGTTCAAGTTTTTAATTATAAAATTTGATATTCCACTTCCTGGACGTAAAAAAGACGATAAGGATATGAAATTATATAATA
The DNA here is from genome assembly GCF_017892645.1 of Staphylococcus sp. GDY8P54P. NCBI lineage: Bacteria > Bacillati > Bacillota > Bacilli > Caryophanales > Staphylococcaceae > Staphylococcus > Staphylococcus sp. GDY8P54P. Next base: position 59,158 of record NZ_JAESLN010000037.1, read on the forward strand.
AAGATGACTATAAAAATAAAGACGGTAAAGCACAAGTTGCTAAAAAAACTGAGTCAGCAAACGAGTTTGAAGCTAAAGCAATCTATTATTTAGAAGGTCTAGGTGGCAAAGAAAATATTAAAGACGTTACAAATTGTACGACACGTTTAAGATTGACAGTGAATGATGTCAATAAAGTTGAGGATAGTGATTACTTTACGCATAAACAAATGGCACATGGCTTAGTGAAAAGTGGGAAAAATGTGCAAGTCGTAGTAGGTATGTCTGTACCTCAAGTCAGAGAAGCATTTGAAAATTTAGTATTTGAAGAAAAAACTAAATAATAACCAGATTGCATATAAAACTTATGCACAAAAAAGGACTAATCCATATGATAATCATTAATGGATTAGTCCAATTTTTTATCAATAACGCATCAATTAATTTTTGCATGCTTGTTAGTAGACATGGTATACACGGCGCGAAGATGGGTCTTACATTCTATTTTGTTTATAAGTGTCCACATAAAAAAACGTCATTTCTATACAATTACAATAAGAATAGACGTTTATGATTGGATGCTAGATTCTTGTATACATGATTTATGTTGATTAAATATCGTGAAATGGTAGCTAAATCAATTTTACTGTATATGTGAGTGATGTCGTACATTAATGTTTTTAAGAAATTCTCGTTTTATGCATTAAACGTGGTTGGTAGGTAGCACTGTAAACATCAATGTTGTGTGTTGCGATAGCATGAATTAATTTAGAGAATACTGTAGGCGAACAAGAAACGTTGATGGTATTTCGATTGAAGGTATAAACAATTGTTTCAGTGTGATTGAGTAAATTCATAATGTCGATAACTTTGTCTTTAATAAATGCATCATGAAGGCCGTCAACAGCGATTTCGAAACGCTTAGATGATAATAGTAAATGATCCAAGTCTAGTAGGTCTTGTGCATGATTATTTTCTAAAATTTGATAGATTAAATAATTGTGGAAGCTAAGAAAACTAATCAAATATGGTAGTTGTTGCTTAGGTAAATTCACTTCTAAAGCATATAAATGATTTTTTTTGAAAATAGTAAATTTGAACGATTTACAAAAGTGGACTTGTTTCAAAAGTTTTAACAAATTTTTGCGGATATGACGTTTATTTAAACCACTGATGTTTAAAACAAACGTTTCAGTTTTATCTAAAAACATATTATACCTCCATATCTATATAAAGTGACATACGTATATTAAAATTAATATTTAGTGCCCTTAAAATTATACATGTTTTAAATTCTATTAAATTGTACCACTCTTTTTAAAAGAAGACACTAGGTCTTTAGAACGAAGTATAAAATTTTTGGAAATTCCTAGGGTTTTAAAGTCAAAATATTTAGAAAATTCTGTTGTTTAGATGTTCAAAATATGATACATTCTTCTTTATTAATACAGAGAGGGAAGTGTTTTAGATGTTATCAAAAGTAAGTAAGTTTGCAACGAATACGTTCTTAGTATGGATGCTTATTGTAGCTGTTATTGGTTTTATATTTCCAATGCAACTTTCTACTTTAAGTAATTGGGTACCTTATTTACTAGGAATTGTTATGCTAGGTATGGGATTAACCATAGACCCCAAAGATTTTAAAATCATATTTCAAGCACCTAGATCTGTAATCATTGGTGTGGTTTTGCAGTATACGATTATGCCTTTAAGTGCATTTTTAATTGTTAAACTGTTTCATTTGCCTCCAGAAATTGCAATTGGTGTGATTTTAGTTGGATGTTGTCCAGGTGGTACATCTAGTAACGTTATGAGTTACTTAGCAAATGCAAATGTTGCATTGTCAGTAGCTATCACAAGTGTTTCAACATTACTAGCACCATTTTTAACACCAGCTTTAATATATTTATTTGCGCATGAATGGTTACAAGTTTCATTTATCAGTATGTTTTGGTCAGTCGTTCAAGTGATTTTAATACCAATAATCATTGGGTTTGTACTGCAAAAACTGTTCAAGACATTTGCTGACAAGACTGCCACTGCATTACCAATCGTTTCCGTTGTAGCTATTTCATTAATACTTGCATCTGTAGTTGGTAGTAGTAAAGCACAAATTTTAGCCACAGGATTGCTTATTTTTGCGGTTGTCATTCTTCATAATTTGATTGGCTATATACTTGGTTATACATTTGCCAAAATCCTAAAATTAGACCGACCGGACAAAAAGGAAGTATCGATAGAGGTAGGTATGCAAAATTCAGGGCTAGCAGTTTCTTTAGCTACAGTACATTTTAACCCATTATCTGCAGTTCCGGGAGCCGTGTTCAGCTTAATACATAATATTACAGGTCCAATACTTGCAAAATACTGGAATAAAAGGTAAGTATCATTGATTTTAAGATAAAATTAATATGAAGTTCTAAACTAAGAGGAAAACATTAATTTTTTCGTGTTTTTCTCTTAGTTTATATTATCTCTGTCTTTGATAGGCTAGAGAAGTATAAAATATGATACACTGACAATAATTTGATTCAATTTTGTTAAATTATAGGAGGGGAAATGTATGTATCGTGCTGTGATATTTGATTTTGATGGTACAATTATAGATACAGAAAAGCACTTGTTTGAAATAATAAATAAACATTTAAATCATTATGGTTTGGAAGAAGTTAGTTTAGATTTTTATCGTCAATCTATTGGGGGATTGGCTTCAGAATTGCATCAGTATCTAGAAGACCAACTAGGACAAGAACGTAAAGAAAAAATATATCAAGAGCATAATGAAACGAGTATAAATTTACCGATAGTTACACATATGAAACAACTTATGGATTATTGTAAAGTGCGCCATATACCCATGGCTATTGCGACAAGTAGTTTTAGAAACGATATTCAACCAACGTTTGATCAATTAGGATTAGATGCGTATATTGATGTTGTTGTTGGACGAGAGGATGTAGAAGAAATAAAGCCAAGTCCCGAACTATATTTAACAGCAGTTCAAAGATTAAACTATAATCCTGTTAATTGTTTAGCTATAGAAGACTCAGTCAATGGGGCAACTGCAGCGGTGAATGCTGGTTTAGATGTTATTGTAAATACGAATGATATGACGGAAAAACAAGATTTTAGTAACATAGTATATTTAGATAAAGACATATCAGGTACAGCTATCATTGAAAAATATTTTGAAAAAAGTAGAGGCTAACGTATGAATGGTTATTTAATTTTATTTTTTTTAGGAGGCCCAATTGTTTTAGCAATAGGAAATTTAGTTTTAGGACCTATTTTTAATAAAAAAGTCCCCTTAAAAATACAATTCCGGTCATTTATGGTTGGAAGTCTTATTTACTTATTGGGAGCTTTGGCCTTATATTATCTTATTTTACAAAATCAATTTTAATTTAAAACCCCTTATTTTGACATTGGAAAATGCTTCAATAAGGGGTTTTATAATATCGAAATGAAAAATGATAGTCTATTTTAAAAATTGAAGTATTAGTGTCACAATAACTAATACGAGTAATATAGAATCAATACCTACCATAATTGCAAAACGTGGATTTTTTTCTCCAGCAGCTTTAGATTTTTTTACAGCTTTTAAATTAGGGATTAAACTTACACTTAGTAAAATGATAACAACAATACCAATGAAAATACTCATGATTTATCACCACCATTTTTATGAGTATCGATATATTCCCAGATATACCCTGCAATGATACCAATAATCAATCCGGTTATGATACCGATTTTTAAAGCAGAAAACATAGCGCTGATTATGATTGCAATTAGTAGTGAAATAGGTAATGTAATACCAAATTTATATTTTCGCTCTGGTGAATTTACAATAGTAAAAATTAAGTAATATAGTATCCCAAATACAACAATCGTTAGTAAACTTTTTAGCATTAAATTTCCGGCAGAAACATCACTATCGCTAAAATAATTGATTAGGAAAAATAATATACCAAATATAATTGAAACTGTGATTGTACGTTTCAATAGATGTTTATTCATATTGAACTCCTTTATAATAAAATCTATTGAGCATTATATCATATAAAATTAGGAACTATAACTTCATGAACGTTAGACTCTAGCTCATCATTACAATAACGCAAGTTGTAGTCAATGTACTTTACTTTTTTGATATTGCTTATGGTCGTTTAAATAAGCATAGAACAAGCCTATTACTAAACCGCCTCCGATATAATTGCCGATACCTGCCCCCAGCAAATTGATTAAAGCAGGCATGGCTGAAAGTACATCACTTTGGTAAACGACTCCACCTGCGAATAATACGGTAAAACAACGTGTTCGTAACCCATAAATGCGAAAATGGATACACCAAACATCATGACAAACATTTTTGCCAAAACATCATCAATTTGCATAGCTATGACAAGCGATATATTTATAAAGAAATTAGCAAAAATACCTTTTATAAGAATGGCAACAAAACCTGCCGTTAGTGTTTTATGATCAATTGTAGCTTCTAATTGTTGCATCATCTCAGGTGTCATAATGTCTGAGGAACGAATCAATAAGAAGAACACCAATCCACCTAAGGCATTACCAATAAAACAGAGTACAAATATTTTAAAAACGCGGATTGGCGAAATGACGCGATAATACAGTCCAACTGTAAAATACATAAAGTTACTCGTTAATAATTCGGAATTTGTAAAAAGTATTAACACTAAAGCAAAACTAAATGCAATTGCCCCGACTAAATTTGCAACGCCCATTGGAATATCAGAGGCTAATGAAGCTTTAATGAGCAATACAAAAACTGTAATCACACCTAAAATAAAACCAGCCATTATGGCACGTAATAGATAACGTTTTAAATAAAAACTTTGTAAAATATCTTTGGCACGAATTGTCTCTACGACATGATGAACCCACGCTTTACCATAAAAAACTTTATCCCATTTAATATTTTTTTCGTTCAAAACTTTATCCTCACTTTCTATTAATTAAAAATAGTATACTATGTTACAGTATTTTTGTGAAATAATTCACAAAATAATCACAATTAAATAGTGACACTCAATTAACTAAAGATAGTATTTAATTGCTCTCTATCATATTGAAATGAAAATTTACATTGCGTTTTCTCTAAAAGTAATCTAAAATAAAAACATATGTAAGGGCTTACATAAATGAAAAATAATTGTTTTAATTTTTAGAATTTATAGTATAATAGCGTCATAATAAGTGAATTATTTTCACTTATATTTGAATGAGATGGGGTTTGAATGATGAATGAGAATAACGAATTACAAAGGGGACTAGGTGCACGTCAAATGCGGATGATAGCACTTGGTGGAACGATTGGTGTCGGACTCTTTATGGGGGCGACAAGTACGATTAAATGGACAGGGCCTTCAGTAATATTTGCCTATTTAATAGCTGGGCTGTTTTTATTTTTAGTGATGAGAGCTATGGGGGAAATGGTATATTTACACCCGACTTCAGGTTCTTTTGCAAACTTTGCAAGTGATTACATAAATCCAGTTGCTGGTTATCTGACAGCATGGAGTAATATTTTCCAATGGGTTGTTGTAGGTATGAGTGAGGTTATCGCCGTTGGAGAATATATGAATTATTGGTTTCCTGATTTACCACAATGGATACCAGGTATTATAGTTGTATTATTGTTGGCTGGTGCTAACTTAGTATCAGTTAAAGCTTTTGGTGAATTTGAATTTTGGTTTGCAATGATAAAAGTAGTAACTATTATCTTGATGATTATCGCAGGGTTCGGTTTGATTTTCTTTGGACTTGGTAATGGTGGAGAGGCTATAGGTCTTTCTAATTTATGGTCACATGGTGGCTTTATGCCTAATGGTTGGATTGGTTTCTTCTTCGCACTTTCTATTGTAATTGGTTCTTATCAAGGTGTTGAATTAATCGGTATTACTGCTGGTGAAACGAAAGATCCACAAAAAAATATTAAAAGTGCGGTTAATGGTGTTATATGGCGTATATTAATTTTCTATATCGGAGCCATTTTCGTTATTGTAACTGTTTATCCTTGGGATGAATTAGGAAACATTGGCAGTCCATTTGTTGCAACATTTGCAAAAGTGGGTATTACATTTGCTGCTGGACTCATTAACTTTGTAGTTTTGACTGCAGCGATGTCAGGATGTAATTCTGGTATATTTAGCGCTAGTCGAATGACGTTGAACTTATCTCAAAAGGGCATGTTACCTAAATTTTTCCGTAAAGTTATGAAAAATGGTGTTCCTATTTGGACGGTTACTGCAATAGCAATTGGTATTTTAGTTGGTGCGTTATTAAATGTTATTTTGCCTTTATTTATTAAAGGGGCAGATAGTATTTTTGTTTACGTATACAGTGCCTCGATTTTACCAGGTATGGTACCGTGGTTTATGATATTAATTAGTCATTTAAGATTCAGAAAAAATCACAGCGAAGAACTCAAAAATCATCCTTTTAAAATGCCAGGCGGCGCAATAACAAATTATATTACAATGGCGTTCTTTATCATGGTGTTAATCGGCATGCTATTTAATAAAGAAACAGTTGTTTCAGTTGTTATTGGTATCGTGTTCTTAGGTTTTATGACATTGTTCTATTATCTAAAAGGCTATCATAAATTAAGTGATGATCAGCAACTTTAAAAAATATAATAACACATCAATTTGTCAGCAATATTAAGTAGTCATAAATGATACATTTTTTTGTATCATTTATGACTTTTTTTTGTATATCCGTCATTATGTTGGTACACTTACATAAATGCTTTTACAAAAATTTAACAATAGAAAAATACTCACTCAAAACTCGTGCTTTAGAATAAAGTTGAGGTCATAATACATATCTAAAGGAGTTATTATATGAAAATACTTAATAAACTAGCTACTGCTACGATTGCAGGGACAATCATTGCCGGTTCATCATTAGGGAGTGTACAAGGGACTTATGCTGCAGGGAAAAAAGATGAGTCTAAAGATTCAAATCAGAATGCTGATGTAGCTTATATGGGTAATACAAAAAATCCTAAAAACGTTATCTTTTTAGTCGGTGACGGTATGGGACCTTCGTATAATTCTGCTTATCGTTATTTTGCAGATAATCCAGATACTAAAGAAATGGATCAGACCGCTTTTGATAAATATCTAATAGGGAGTCAACGTACAAACCCTAATGATCCAAAAGAAAATGTTACTGATTCAGCAGCTGGTGCAACAGCATTTAGTTCAGGACAAAAAACGTATAATGGAGCTATAGGCGTCGATGCTAATAAAAATAATGTTAAAACAGTATTAGAACAAGCTAAAGAAAATGGTAAATCAACTGGTCTCGTATCTACGGCTGAAATTACAGATGCTACGCCTGCTGCATACGCATCACACGTTGATGATCGTGATAAAAAGGATGAAATTGCTAAACAATTTTACAATGATAAAATTAATGGCAAGCATAAAGTCGATGTACTACTAGGTGGTGGTGCTGAGTATTTTGGGAAAGACAATGGCAATTTAAAAAACAAATTTAAAAAAGATGGTTACGATGTGGTTACAAATAAAAACGAACTACAAAATTCCAAAAGTAAACAAGTATTAGGATTATTTGCAGATAATGATATGCCATTACAGATAGACGCACCAGACAAAAATCCAAAATTAGTGGATATGACTGATAGTGCCGTAAATAAATTAAAACAAAACGACAAAGGATTCTTTTTAATGGTTGAGGGCGCTTCTATAGATAAATCAGGGCATCCAAATGATGTAACTGGGGTAATGTCAGAAATGTCTGGATTTGAAAAATCATTTGAATATGCTATGAATTATGCAAAAGAAAATCCAGATACACTTGTGGTAGCTACTGCAGATCATTCTACAGGTGGTATGTCTATTGCGAAAGGTAAAGATTACGTTTGGAACCCAGATGCCATTCACCAAATGAAACATTCAGGTAAATATATGACTGAAGAAATTAGCAAAGGCAAAAATGTGGAGAAAGTCATTAAAGATGGTTACGGTTTTGAAGTCTCAGAAGATCAAATGAATAAAATAAAAGATGAAGCTAAAAAACTTAAAGATCTTAAAAAAGATGAAAAAGCATATGAAAGTCAATTACAAAAGGTTCAAGATGCTGTACAAAAACCAATTAATGACAAATCAAATACTGGTTGGACTACTAATGGTCATACAGGAGAAGATGTAAATACTTATGCATATGGCCCTGGTAGTGATAAATTTAAAGGAAATATTGATAATACTGATAATGCCAAAAATATTTTCGACTTTTTTCAAAACGATGTAAAGTAAGCAACTAGCAAATAAATAGTGTTAGCGATAGATTAAAAACGAGAACGACATAGAAATNNNATTTCTATGTCGTTCTCGTTTATGATGTTATTTAAAAAGTGATGGCAGCAATGATTTAGTGTTTAAACTGGATTTTAGACAAATGTTTACGATAATTATCAAGTGCCATTTTAGACTGTGTGATTGAGTCTAACGAACGTTGATAATTTAAAGCAATAAATCGATAATAAAGAATATCTACCGTAAAAAGTTGTGCAAACAATGATGTTGTTGCGGCCATGCGTAGTTCATTCTCATCAGTTTGACCATAAATTAAAGTATAATCAGATATTTTAGCTACAGGATTATTATTCGAGCTTGAAATCGTGATGATAGGTATATTATAGTCAGTTGCAACTTTTGCCATAGATTGCATTTCACTATGACTACCTTGGTTGGTTACAAAAATAATACAATCTTGTTCATCATGAGTAGCCATGGTAGTCATTAATAAATGCGTTTCTTGTATTAAGCGCACATTTAAACCAATCCGAGATAATTTTTGATATAAATCTGTAACAATAACGAGTGATGCCCCATAACCAAATAAAAATATGGTACGCGCATGTTTTAATGTGTCACAGATGTCATCGATGTGATGTTGTTCAATTTGTGAAGCAACACAACTCATTGTATCTGTTGCTCGGGCTAACATTTTAGACTTGATAATATCGACGGATTCATTATCAATTAATTCCATATGATTATTGTTGATTGCATCTTCAGGCAAATAACGTGAAATTGTAATTTTAAGTTCTTGAAACCCTTTTTCTGTTATTTTCTTGCTAAAACGTACAATGGATGCTGTACTTGTATTAATTTCATTTGAAAGGTCTTGGACAGACATATTAATGATACGATGAGGTTCGTTTAAAATAAAATCAGCAATTTTTTTTTCACTTTTTGTAAAAGTTTCATATATATTATCAATTTTATAAAGTACGTTGGTCATAGTTTAACCACCTAAGTTATCAGATTCTCTCATTGATTTTGTTGTACCTAAAAAGAAGGTGAAGAGGAAACCACCGATGTAAGCAGCGATTAATCCTGCAATGTATCCTAAGTACATATGATCTGAAATCAAAGGTAACAATGAAATACCACTTGGTCCAATAGCGGTAGCACCGATGTGTCCAATACCACCAATCACTGCACCACCAATACCGCCACCAATACATGCGGTAAAGAATGGTCTACCAAGAGGTAACGTGACCCCATAAATCAAGGGCTCGCCAATACCAAGGAAACCGACAGGCAGTGCACCTTTAATTGCATTTCTCAAAGTAGTATTTTTCTTACATCTTACCCAAAGCGCTAATGCAGCACCAACTTGCCCTGCACCTGCCATAGCAGCAATTGGTAGTAAGTAAGTAGCACCAGATTGATTAATCATCTCAATATGAATAGGCGTAAATATATGATGTAATCCTAACATAACTAATGGTAGGAAGAAAGCACCAATAATAAAGCCACTAAAGACGCCACCAATATTAATAACACCATTCACTACGGATACTAAACCGTCAGAAACAAAACCAGCTAAAGGCATAATGATAAAGATTGTTGATAATCCGATAACAAACAAAGTAATCGTAGGTGTTACGATAATATCAATGGCATTTGGTACAATTTTATGTAATCTCTTTTCTACGAGACTCAATAACCAAACAGCAAAGATAACACCGATAATACCACCTTGTCCTGCTTGTAAAGGTTCGCCTGTAAAAATATTAGTGATCATATTTTCTTCTGTTAAACCTGTTAGTAATGTCGTTCCTCCAATAACACCACCTAAACCTGGTGTCGCACCAAATTCTTTAGCAGCATTGATACCAGTGAAAATGGCTAAATATGCTAACATACCATCTTTAATTACGTTAAAAACAGTAACAAGTTGCGTAATCCATGCGCCAGATATGACCTCTGCAGCTAGTAAGTTGCTTAAAACTGCAGCAATACCACCGATTAAACCTGCACCAATAAATGCTGGAATCAATGGGATGAATATATTAGCGATTGTTTTTAATAATTTATTGAATTTGCCACGTTTTTGTTTACTTTGAAAAGCGGCTTTGTTTTCTTTGGCTCTTGCTTCAGTTTCTGCTTTATAATCTTTAGTTTGGTGAGGGATGGTTTCACCTAAACGCACACCACTCATTTCAGATATATGAGCAGCTACCTTATTAACTGTGCCAGGTCCAACGACTACTTGTACACGGTCGTCTTTGACAACGCCCATTACACCTTCTGTCGATTTTAATTTATCATAGTTAACTTTATTTTCATCGTGCACCTTAATTCTTACACGCGTCATGCAATTTATAACATTTTCCATGTTCTCTAAACCGCCAACTGCATTTACAATACTTTCTGCAAGTTTTTGTTCTTTAGACATCATAAAACCCTCCTATATACATAAATTATTTTAAGTATTTGGTTTAATTTTTGATTGCTTGCTTAACGATGTGATTATTTTTTTCTAAACGCTGTTGTGCATCTGCTTTTGATGTATCACACATATGCATAACGATAGCAACTTTAAGGTTATGATCTGCAGCATGATATAGTTTTTCAGATTGTTGATAAGAAATGTCGCAGATATCTTGTATAATGCGTATGGAACGGTCAATTAATTTTTGATTTGTAGCTTTTACATCAACCATGAGGTTATCATAAACTTTACCGGCGCCAACCATTGTGATTGTTGAAATCATATTAAGCATTAATTTCTGAGCTGTTCCAGATTTTAATCTTGTAGAACCTGTTAAGACTTCAGGACCTACATTAACTTCAATTGCATTTTTAGCTATGCTACTTATTTTAGTGTTTGAATTGCATGAAATTGAAACAGTATGTGCACCAATGTGATTCGCATACTTTAATCCGCCGATAACATAAGGTGTATTACCACTAGCAGCAATACCGATTAAAACGTCTTTTTCATTAAGGTGAATATGATGTAAATCTTCTTCAGCCAAGGAGGTACTATCTTCAGCACCTTCAACAGCAACAGTCATGGCTCTTTGTCCTCCTGCAATTAATCCAATGACTTCATCTGGAGACGTATTGAATGTGGGCACACATTCAGCAGCATCAAGCACCCCCAACCTTCCACTTGTTCCAGCACCGATATAAATAATTCGACCACCAGCTCTAAATTGTTTTGTAGTGATTTCTATGACTTTAGTCAAGTCTGGTATGACTTTTCTAATTTGTTGTGGGACTTTTTGATCTTCATCATTCATTGTTTTAAGAATTTCTGTTATAGACATCTCATCTAAATGCATTGTCGCTTTATTTCTAGATTCAGTAGTTAAATCACTCATAAATTTCTACTCCCTTGTTTTTATAATAAATTTAAATGTATCATTGGGCTTCATACAACGAATCAATCTGCGCTCAGCTTCACAAATTTCACCTATAACATTAACGTGAGGATGCGCTGGTAAGTCAGTTTTCAAAAGTTGTAATTCTCCTTGATAACGTCCGTTCAGTTTATTATCGATGGTAACTGTACCAGTGTTTCGAACTGTTGTATTATAAGCATTAATTTCACTTGTACAATAGTGTCTAGCTTCTTGTGAGCGAATTACATCTTGCGGGTTGTCTGGTCGTACAGTGTGAGGTTGCTGTAATATCTTAGTTGCTTGGATATCTAATAAATCAATTGTGAGTGTGAAAGTTCTATGGCATAATACATTCATTAATTGTTCGTCTAGTGGTGCGCTAATTTTAGTATCACCAATCAAAATTTGTGTTGTCAGATGATCTAATAATAGCTGTGCACTTTCAATAGGGTGGTGTGCTCTCGTTGATTCTATGGTTGGTAAACCTTTAAAAAGGGGGCCACGTTTTGTAGTGCCTGGAATAAAACCGAAGATCGTTGCGTTTGGATTATACTTTAAAATTAGTGAGTTTTGAATATGAACAAATTCAGTTGTTAGACCTGTATCTGGCCGTGGATAATAGTTATGGCAATAGCATAAGTGTGTAAAATCATCTAGTTTTTCATAAAGCTGTTGAAGTAGTGATTCAGAAAGTATGCTGGCATTTAAGCAACAGTGAAAACCATGTTGGATAATGTCATTAATAATTTCTATAGAAGTACTGTGATCAATACGAATCATAAATTGCGCATGATGATATGATTGCAAGAATTCATAAAAAGATTGATCCAGCAATGAAGGATTGATATCAATCATATACGTAAGTTGTTCGTCTGATAAATAATTTAAAAGTTCTCCCAAATAGCGATATTTAGATGTTTCGTCTTCCTCTGGAATTTGTACAGATGTGAAAATGGTCGTATATCCCAAAGCAATCATTCGTCTAATATATGATTTATCAATGGGTTGTCCTAAATAAATAGAAAAGCCATGCATTGTTATCACTCCTATATTGCTGTAATCGATTTCATTTTACAACACATGAAAAAGTATTACAATTTTAATTTTAAAAAAATGTCATTTTGAAATATTATTACAAAAACGCTTGCAATAACTTTTGTGTTTCCAATAATTGATTTTGTAAGGTATCGAGGTACTTAATTGTATTTCCAATAGTGAGTTCTTCAATGGGGTTGGTGTCATGGGTTAAAAGGAATTGGTAATAATTATAATGGGGCAAAGAAAATCGTTGTAAGCTGATGTCTGAAAACACGATAAGTTCGTCTTTAATAAACTGTTGGATATCTTGTTTGTACTGTGCTTTCTTTTTATTTTGAGTAACGATAGCAAACTTATAAGTTTCAATTAAGTTTAATAGTTGGTTAATGCGTTGAGCGAGTTGATGAAATTCTAAATTATACATAAAATGCATCCTTTCTTAAAAAAATTTAAAATGATGAATATGATTTTCTGATTTTGTTAAGCATGGTAGGATATACACTATAAAATTAAAAATGAACTTAAAGGGGCTATTAAAAAAATGGAAAAAACAAAATATCGTTTTAAAGATATTGTATGGAAAGACTTTTTCCTTATTGCGATTTTAATTGTAAGTATGATTGTTTTTACAGTGATTGGTATTTTATTTAGTTTTGTTTTTGTAGATCATTTAACAGAAAAAATAGTGATCAAAATAAGTGTGGTTGTACAACTGCTATCATACGTAGTTACTGTGTTTAGCTTTTATTTTTTACATACCAAGGACTTTAAAATGAATTTGAAGAGAAATATAGCATTTATAAAGCAGCATTATTTATTTCTTATCATCGTGACGATTGTTATGATGGTTTGTAGTGGAATTTATAACATGGTGATGCAAATGTTACCCAATGGTATTGGGTTTAATGAAACTCAAAATGAATTAGAACTAATGAATTTATTTGATCAGCCGTCATTTTTACCGTTTACATTTTTGTTAATTGTAATTGGTGCACCATTAGTGGAGGAAATATTTTTTAGACATTTACTGATAGGTGAATTAGGGAAAAAATTTAATGCTATTGTAATGGGGGTTATTTCAGCCATTCTATTTTCACTAATGCATGTGATGGGAGCGGAATCTCCATTAGAAATAGGAAGTTATTTAATTTTAGCGATTGCTATGGTCTATGCATACATCAAATCAGGTTTTAAACTCATTGCAAGTGTAAGTATTCATATGCTCAATAATTTAATCTCATTTGTTTTTACGCTAATTACGTTATATACATAATGGACAAGGTTGAAAAAATCCCACTGAGTTTTTTTAGGACTCAGTGGGATTTAAAAATTGTTGATAGTTATTGATAGTAATATCTTGTGTTTTTATTTTTTTCTCAAATGAATATGAAATATCATGGATATCAACAATAGGTATTTCATTAGTTTTACCGAGACCAATTTCAAAAATAACTGCTTTCCATAATCCGTCTGTACATAATAAGCCTATAAAAATTACATTTTCAGTCATAATCTCATTATTTTTATTATACTCCATAGCCATCACATTTCTTTCGGTACAATAGATTAAGACTTCTGAAAAAATGGGCGGCAAGTCAACATGTGTTTGTTGATTGAATTTAATATATCGGTCTAGCTTTTTAAGCGCCCGTCTCATTTTCGTATAAGGTAAATTTAAACATTTTTTAATAATTGCGTTTATCTCTTCTTTATATGGAAGTGTAGTATATGATTGACTTTCATTCAATACTAAGAATAAAGCGGTGAGTTGTTTATCAGTTAATTCGAGCTCATAACTATTTGGCGTCTCTTGGAGTTGATAACCACCTAATTTTCCATGTTTTGCTAGAATTTTTACTCCCTGATCTTCTAAATCTTGAATATCTCTTAAAATTGTACGTTTCGATACATTTAAGTCTGTCGCGAGTTCTGAAGCGGTAATTTGCTTATTTTGTTGTATGGCTTGTACCAATTTATTTTGCCTTTCGCGTTTATTCATTAGAAAGTCACCTCCCAAATGATTACATATTACATTCATTATAGCATAAAAGTGACAATGACGACATTTATAAAGTTTTAAAAAAAGTTATAGAAAACGCTTACATTTTTTAGTTGTTTATGTTAGTATAATAATTAGTAACAAGGGGGTAGCGAAAAGATGACAAAGGGGTAGGCTATTACATATAGTTTTGTTAACATCTTTTTCGTACGAGTTACTAAGCAAACATCTTCAATATTTATTACTTACTTTCCTTTCTATAAGAGGCTGGGGCAATTAAATTGTCTCAGCCTCTTATCATTTTATTGAATATCATACTTATCGGTATAGAATAATGAAATCATTTATCGGACGATAGTGAATCGAATAGTTTGTTACCGTAATTATATTTATATGATAAAATAAAACAAATTATACATATGAAATAATTAAAATGAAAAAATTTAGTGATTCGCTTAAAGAGGAGGTCGCAAATGAATAAAGAAACATTATTAGATATAGATAATTTAGTTAGAGATTGGTTAACAACATTAGATGATATTATCCCACAATTAATAAAACAAATGGTTACTTCAACGAAAAAAAATCGATTTGATTTAGTGACTAATGTAGATAAATCTATTCAACAAAATTTTGAGCAATTTTTACAGCAACATTTTCCAAATCACCAACTTTTTGCGGAAGAAAAATCGAATGAAGGTATTCAAGCAAAAAAGGGTCATGTATGGGTCATGGATCCGATTGATGGTACTACAAATTTAGTTAAGCAACAGGAAGATTATTGCATTATATTAGGCTACTTTGTGGATGGTGAACCTACGTTGTCATACATTTATGATTATCCACACGGCAAGCTTTATAAAGCTATCAAGGGCCAAGGCGCATATATGAATGGTAAATTATTGCAACAGCCAGAAGATCTAAAATTAGAAGACGCGATTATTTCATTTAATACTTTGGTAATGAATGATGATACGATTCATGATTTAAATGATGCTTCATTTGGATATCGTTTCATTGGTTCATGTGGCTTAGATTCTGTGCGCGTAATTTTAGGACAATTTGGCGCACATGTAAATACAAATCCTAAACCATGGGATATCGCTGCACAGTTTTTATTCGCTGAAGAATTGGGATTGACAATGACGACGTTAAATAATTCAACTATAGATTTTGCGAAAGCGGGGCCATTTATTATAAGTAACAAAGCTTGTCATAAAGAAATGTTGACGATTCTAAATTCAGGATCTGGGTATCAAAAATAATTATTTTAAAATATTAATTATTTAACAATAGGTCTTAAGCACCATGTTCATTAAATAATTTTACTATATAATCTATAATTAATTGAAATAGAAAATCGAATATAGAATGGAGAATGAAAAAGGTGAATCGTTCTAACGAATATAATAAAAAGAAAATGGGGTTGCCCGCAAAAGTATTTTTGTGGTTTTTGGGTTTATTGTTAATTTTAGCAATTTTAGCCGTTGTGTATTTAGGTTTTAAAATATTTTCTGTCGGTGGTGCAATACATAATCCATTGGATAGGGATAAGTCATCTTTGAGGGAAAAAGAAGCCAACCTTAATAATGGAGATCCATTTACGATTGCTTTATTTGGTGTAGATTCAGATGCCAAAAGAGCTGCTAATGGCGGAGGACAGCGTAGTGATACGATTATGGTATTGTCTATCAACCCAGAGAAGAAATCTACTGAAATTGTGAGTATACCTAGAGATACTCAAGCAGATATCGTAGGTAAAGGTACAACTGAAAAAATAAATCATGCATACGCGTATGGTGGTCCTGACATGGCAGTGAAATCAGTAGAAAAACTATTGAATGTGCCGATAGATCACTATGCAACGATAGACATGGATGGAATGAAAGATATGATAGATACTGTTGGAGGTATTGATGTCACTAGTAACGCTACCTTCTCATATGATGGATTCCAATTTAATGAAGGACAAAAGTCTCGAATGGATGGAAAAGAAGCAATGGCGTTTATAAGAAGTCGTAAAGAAGAAGGTGCTGGTGGCGACTTTGGAAGACAAGAACGTCAACAATTAGTTATACAAGGTCTTGCCAACAAATTGACAAGTATCAGTTCAGTAACGCATTTTAACTCGTTGATGAATCACGTTGAAGATAATGTAAAAACTGATTTGACTTTAGGTGAGTTGAACAAAGTTAGAGGTAATTATAAAGATGCAAATGATAATGTTCACCGCCATCAATTAGAAGGTCAAGGTGGCATACAAGATGATGGTCTATATTATTTTGTACCTAGCCAAAGTTCATTATCTGAAATAGAAAGCGATATAAAAGATAATTTAGGTATCTAATTTAATAAATACACGCAACCACTGTATTGGTTGCGTGTATTTTATTTTTGTCACTAAAATAATAATTTTCAGAGAGAATATTTAACACTATAAATTAAAACTTATATTAAACAGTTAAAAATCAGTGGAAAGCCTTAACATTTTATTGATTTACATATACAATATAAATAACATTACCAAAAAGTGTGGGGCTTTTAAGATGGAATGTTGTCAGACATCTTTGATTCATAAACACGGGCTTTATAAAATTAATAGGGGTGAATAATATGCAAGAACATTTAATTATTACATTAGATGGCAAAGATTATCTTGTGGAACCCGGCACAAATTTACTACAATTTATTAAATCACAAGATACGTTTGTACCTTCTATATGTTATAACGAATCGCTTGGTCCAATTGAAACTTGTGATACGTGTACAGTAGAAATAGACGGTGTGATGCAACGTGCTTGTAGTACGACGATAGATAGACCAATGATTGTAAATACACAAAATGATAATGTACAAACAAGTCAAAAAGAAGCATTAGATCGTATTTTAGAAAAACACATGCTTTATTGTACAGTATGTGATTATAACAATGGTGATTGTGAGATTCATAATACAATGGATCAGTGGGGTCTCGAACATCAAACATATGAATATAAGGAAAAACCATATGAAAAAGACTATGGACCTTTCTATCGTTACGACCCAGACCAATGTATTCTTTGTGGAAGATGTGTGGAAGTGTGTCAAGACGTCCAAGTCAATGAAACTTTAACGATTGATTGGGAACGTCAACAACCACGCGTGATTTGGGATAATGATACAACAATTAACGATTCATCATGTGTTGGTTGTGGTCAATGTGCAACTGTATGTCCTTGTAACGCTATGTTAGAAGTAAACATGGAAGGAAACGCAGGCTATATGACAGATTTAGAGCCAGGTTCACTTGCTGCGATGATTGACTTAACTAAAAAAGCAGAACCAGGCTATGGCCCACTATTTGCAGTATCTGATTCTGAAGCGGCGATGCGTGAAGAACGCATCGAAAAAACTAAGACTGTATGTACATATTGCGGTGTTGGTTGTTCCTTTGACGTATGGACAAAAGGAAGAGAAGTATTGAAAGTTCAACCTCAACACGAATCTCCAGCCAACAAAATTGCAACTTGTGTGAAAGGTAAGTTTGGTTGGGATTACATTGATTCAGAGGAAAGATTAACTAAACCATTAGTACGTAAAAATAATCAATTCGAAGAAGTAGAGTGGGATGAAGCATTACAAGTAATTTCTGAAAACTTTAACAAAGTAAAAGCTTCTCACGGATCTGATGGTCTAGCATTTATTTCTTCTTCAAAAGCAACTAATGAAGAATCATATTTAATGCAAAAGCTTGCGAGACAAGTAATTGGTACGAATAATGTCGATAACTGTTCTCGTTACTGTCAAGCACCTGCGACAAAGGGATTATTTAGAACTGTAGGTCATGGTGGTGATTCAGGTTCAATCAACGATCTTGAAATTGCTGATATGGTTGTTTTAATAGGCACAAATACTGCTGAAGCACATCCAGTCATTGCTTCTCGCATTAAGCGTGGACATAAATTATATAACAACACATTAAATGTTTTTGATATTCGTAAACATGAAATGGCAGAAAGAGCTGACAACTTCTATCAACCTAAACCTGGTACTGACTTAGTTTGGTTATCAGCGGTGACAAAATATATTATAGATAATGACTTGCATGATAAAGCATTTGTAGATGAATGGGTAAATGGCTTCGATGAATATCATAAGTCTTTAGCACCATTTACGATGGAATTTGCCGAAGATACAACAGGTATTTCAAAAGAAGCACTCATAGATTTTGCACATCAAATGGTTAATGCTGAAACAGTGTCAATTGCGTGGGCTATGGGTGTCACACAACAAGATATTGGTAGTGACACGTCTACAGCAATTTCTAACTTATTATTAGCAACAGGCAATTATAGAAAACCAGGTACTGGTGCATATCCGCTTCGTGGTCACAACAACGTACAAGGATGTAGTGACATGGGTAGCATGCCTGATCAATTCCCTGGTTACCAAAAAGTAGCAGACGATGAAATTCGTGCAAAATTTGAAAGAGAATATGGTGAAACATTACCGAGTGTTCCTGGTAAAGATAATCACCAAATGATGGAAGGTATTCACGCAGGTGAAATTGACGCATTGTATTTATATGGTGAAGATACAGGTATTGTTGATTCAAATATCAACTATGTACAAGCTGCACTAGAAAAAGTTGGTTTTTTAGTCGTACAAGATGAGTTTTTCACTTTCACTGCTTCATATGCAGATGTAGTTTTACCAGCATGTCCTTCACTAGAGAAAACAGGTACATTTACGAATACTGAACGCCGTATCCAACGTTTATATCAAGCCCTTGAACCTAAAGGCGAATCTAAACCAGATTGGGTCATTATTCAAGATGTAGCTAGAACACTAGGTTATGATTGGAATTACACGCACCCAAGTCAAATTATGGACGAAATTGCTAAACTGACACCATCATATTCGGGCGTGAACTATGACAGATTAGATGGTTACAATAGTTTACAATGGCCTGTGGCTGAAGATGGCACGGATCAACCAACATTGTATTTAGATGGATTTAACTTTGAAGATGGTAAAGCGAATTTCTATCCTTTAACTTTCGATAATTTCTTTAAAGTGAATGAAAAATATGATTTACATGTAAATAACGGTCGTTTATTAGAGCATTTCCATGAAGGAAACATGACTTATAAAGTACCAGGTCTTGCATATAAAGTCCCTCAACCATTCGTAGAAGTATCTCCAGAACTAGCACAAGAAAGAGATATTCATGAAGGGGCAGAAGTTAAGTTGATTTCAGATAGTGGTGAAGCTGAACTAATTGCACATGTCACTGATAGAGTAAAAGGCAAAGAAATTTATATTCCACTTAATAACAATGCAATGATAAATGGTGATCAAGGTGCGATTAACTTATTGACGAACAGTGATGTGGATAAAGATACAGACACACCTTCTTATAAGCGTACAAGTTGTCGTATGGAAGTTAAAACACGTAGAGGAAAATCACCATTAAACCCTACAAACTTCCGAGTAGATAAACAAAGACAACCACAATATAGCGTACGTGTTGAAGGCAAATGGAAACGTGATGATTACACTTTCCCAGGAAGTCAGGTGAATAAATAATGGCTGAGAGAATAACGAAAATTAAGCGCATGCAAAAGTCTGAAGAACAAATCAAACAAGAAAGTTTAGCAGAAGTAACAGATGCAATTGCAGCAAATAAAGATAGTATCATGAAAGCTATTAACATTATTAGCACGTTGGACGATGCTAAGATACTAGATGCAGTATCAGGTATGGTCAATAGTCGAGGTGTTATCGCTAATAAATTCGCAGTTGAATTAAACAAAGAACAATACACAGGATTGATTACAAATATGGCATCACTTGTTTTCCTTTTAGGTGATTTGAATGTCAATGACTTGAGCATTATGTTAAATAAAGTAAATAAAGGATTAAGTGTTGCAAATCAAGCTAGTCCAAACCAAAAAACATCTATCACTGGCTTAATGAGTGTACTGAGAGATGACGAAATGAATCGTAGTTTAACTTATATGTTAAATATGCTCAGAGGCATGTCTAGATCATAAAATGAAGTGTATATATTGATGAAAAAAGCCCTTATTGTGAATTTTTATTCACATGAGGGCTTTTTGCTATGATAAATGACATATTGAAAATTAAGTAAATATGATACAATTTCAATAAACAGAATGATTTACTTAGAATATGATTACAAGGAGTGGAGTCTTATCAATCCGAAATTAATTAAAATCATGGCTATTATTTCAAATGTATTTTTAGTCATTGGTATTATATTTTTAATCACTTTAAATATTGCGATGGCGATTACAATGTTTGTTGTTTCATTGGCAATTAGCTTAGTGATTTTCAACACATTGTTTAGAAATCGAAAAGGCATGCGTATTGCAATTAATGTTTCCTTTATAATTGTACTTATTGCGATTATTTTTGCCTATTTCACATTGACTCAATAAAATGCAATGCAGGGAGATTTTAAAATATGAACGAGCGTGTTAAGCAACGTATACCGTTGATATTATTAATATTAATTATTGTTATATTTGCTATTTTATTAATAATAAATGAAACATCTTTATTTGAAAAACAAAGAACACATACCTTTAATGAAGCGGTAGATAAGCAAGTAAGTTCAGACGCATTAAATATGAAAGAACAGGAAGGTAAATTCATTAAAGCTTCTACTGCAGATGTGAAAAAAGCAATGGAGGTTAATAGTGATCAAGATGATTTAAACCATATGGATATTTCTGAAAAGGTATCTATGTCTGAAGCTGAAATAAATAAAATTTTAAAAAATAAAGGTGTATTAAAAGGGAAAGGTAAAACTTTTCTAGAAGCACAAGATAAGTATGAGGTTAATGTTTTATATTTAGTGAGTCATGCCTTAGTTGAAACAGGTAATGGTAAATCGGAATTAGCTAAAGGCATTAAAGATAAAGGTGAAAGGTATTATAATTTTTTTGGTATAGGTGCATTTGATGAAAATGCTGTACATACTGGTAGTAGTTTTGCAAAGAAACAATCGTGGACATCACCTGAAAAAGCAATTATGGGTGGGGCCAAATTTGTAAGAAAAAATTACTTTGATAATAAACAAATCTCACTTTATCAAATGAGATGGAATCCTAAGACACCAGGTGAACATCAATATGCAAGCGATGTGGATTGGGATGATAATATCGCTTGGTTTATGAAACATTTTTATAAAAATTTAGGCATTAAAAAAGATGACATTAACAAAGATTATTACTTGTAGTTGGATTATAGAGTATTGCAATCGCAATTTTTATAAGCTTTATTTAAGTTTT
The DNA here is from genome assembly GCF_017892645.1 of Staphylococcus sp. GDY8P54P. NCBI lineage: Bacteria > Bacillati > Bacillota > Bacilli > Caryophanales > Staphylococcaceae > Staphylococcus > Staphylococcus sp. GDY8P54P. The sequence continues at coordinate 81,170 of NZ_JAESLN010000037.1, forward strand.
GTTATGTTATGATACAAATGTGAATATAATATTAAAAGATTAGGGAAAGTTGGAGTGAATAAAGATGAAAATAGCCATCGTTGGTGCAGGTATAGGTGGTTTAACTGCAGCAGCTTTATTAATAGAGCAAGGTCATGATGTAAGTGTATTTGAAAAAGAGGATACAGTATCTGAATTAGGTGCTGGTATTGGCATTGGTGGTAATGTCATTGAGAAATTGAATGGTCATGATTTGGCAAAAGGACTTAAAAACATTGGACAAGTCATCGATATGATGGAAGTTCGAGATGATAAAGACAAACTATTATCAAAACTTAAGTTGAAAAAAAATACAGTTAATTTAACGATGTCACGTCAAAGTTTATTAGAAGTGATTAAATCATATGTACCGGATAGTGCAATTTTCACCAATCATAATGTGACAGGAATTGAAAATGGGGATTTGAAAGTAACCTTACAATTTTCCGAGCAAACTTCACAATCATTTGATTTATGTATCAGCGCTGATGGTATCCATTCAAACATAAGGCAAGCAATAGTGCCAAATAGTAAGCCAATTTATCAAGGATACGCAGTATTCAGAGGCTTAGTTGATGATATTGATTTAAAAGATAACAATGTTGCTAAAGAGTTTTGGTCTACAAAAGGTAGAGTGGGCATTGTACCATTATTAAATAACCAAGCTTATTGGTTTATTTCAATTTCTGCCAAAGCCCATGATTCTAAGGTTCATGCTTTTGCGAAGCCACATTTACAGGCAAGATTTAATCATTTTCCTAATGAAGTCAGACAAATATTAGATAAGCAAAGTGAAACAGATATATTATTACATGATATGTATGATTTAAACCCATTGAAATCGTTTGTTTATCAACGTGTTGTACTTCTAGGTGATGCTGCACATGCAATGACGCCAAACATGGGGCAAGGTGCTGGCCAAGCGATGGAAGATGCTATTGTTTTAGCGAATTGTATGCAATCATATGATTTTGATTTAGCCTTAGAACGCTATAATAAATTGCGTGTAAAACATACAAAAAAAATAGTGAAACGTTCTAGAAAAATAGGAAAAACTGCTCAAAGAACAAATAAATTCGTCGTGAAAGCGAGAAATAAAATTGCTAAAATTTTACCTGATCGATTACTTTCAAATCAGACAAAATTTATTTATAAGTCGAAAGCAAAGTAAAACATATACATTGGCCAAAGCCTCAACATCACAAAACGTGTAAATGTAATTCAGAAAAATTATATTTACACGCTTTTTAATATCAAAATGTACTATTATTAGATAACTTTTCTAAGGTAATAATCTATTTTGTTATTTTCAGTGATTCAATTATGTCAGCTAGAACGATCCGCTAACATAAAAATATTTTAAATTTTTATTGAATCATCAACTTTGCTAATAGAAAAAACACTTTCGTACTGTTCATTTTAAATGAATTCTACGAAAGTGTTTTTATTTTAATCCCATTGATATAGGGCAATTTATATTTGATTTAATAAAAATTGATGTTTAAACATGAGTTAAAAATAAGTGATGTCGCTGCATTGTTATTTTGTTAAATTATCAATGATTAATTAACGACAAATTTAGGTTCATCACCATTAAGTTTACTTATTGTGTCATTTGCTACAATTTTTGACATCATATCACGTGATTCAAACGTAGCATTACCAATGTGTGGCGTAATGACAACATTCTCTAATGATTTCAGTTCATCATTAATTTCAGGTTCAAATTCAAACACATCTAATGCTGCACCTTCGATGTCTTTATTTTTTAATGCTTCTACTAGAGAGGCTTCATTTACGATAGGGCCTCGAGCTGCATTAATAAGATAACTTGTTGGTTTCATTGACTTGAATTGTTCTGTGTCAAAGAGATGGTGTAAATCTGGATTATATGCAGCATTAATTGTAATGAAATCTGAGTGCTGTATGAGTGTGTCAAAATCAACATATTTAGCACCAATTTCACGTTCTTTATCAACTTTTTGATGAGGACCTGTGTATAGTACATTCATATCAAATGCTTTGGCACGTTTTGCCACTGCACTTCCAATTTCTCCTAAACCAATAATACCTATTGTTTTACCAGAAACTTCTCTACCACGGAAGAATAATGGTGCCCATCCGTCAAATCCAGTTGTACGACATAATTTATCGCCTTCAGGGATGCGTCTTGCAACTGCCAATACAAGTGCGAAAGTTAATTCGGCAGTAGAGTTTGTTGATGCTTTTGGTGTATTGGTTACATCAATTTGCTTTTGACGTGCATGTTTAATGTCTACATTATTGAAACCAGCACCATAGTTTGTGATGATTTTTAAGTTTGAGCCTGCATCAATCACATCTTTATCAACATTAGTAGATAGAAGACTGATTAAAGCGTCGGCATCTTTAACACCTTGAATCAATGTTTCTTTATCAATAATTCCTTTACCTTCATACATATCAACTTCATAACCTTGTTCTTTTAGCAAGTTATACCCTACTTCTGGTATTGGGCCTGCAATAAATACTTTTACCATATATAATCACTTCCTTTACTTAAAGTATAGTAAATTTCATATAAGTAAACAAACTTTTACATTGCTCTCAATTCAAACAAAGTAAATATCACTTGTGATTATCATTGTAGCGTTATATAAGCATTTTATTTTAGTAGATACTGTACTAAATTTAAAAGTTACGTTAACCAACGATTTTTAAACCAACAATTGCTAAAACAATGACAACAATAAAGAAAATACGCTTGATATTTTTAGATTCATTATAGATAAGCATGCCAGCTAGCGTGCCTCCACCTGTACCTATACCGCTCCATACTGCATAAGCCGTTCCCATAGGTATACCCATTGTCATTGCTAGTTTAAGTGTGCTAAAACTACAAATAAAGGCAACTGCTAAAAGCACTACGAACAGTTTCTTTTTAGTACGAGCAATTTCATTTAGAATAATGACACCAACAACTTCTAATAAACCTGCCATAAATAGTATCATCCATGCCATTATTGTTCAGCCTCCTCTGTAGTTAATTTAAGACCGATAATTCCTATAACAAGTAAGATAACTAATGCTATTTTCATAATGTTAAAATGATCACCGAAAATTATCATATCAACCAGTACTGTTCCAATAGCACCAATACCTACAAATACAGCATAAACAGTACCAACAGGTAATGACTTACAAGCTGAAATGACTAAATAGAAACTCAAAATTAAGATAATAATCGTACCGGTCCAACTCAAAAATGAGTCAGCAGAGTTTAACCCAGTAACCCATAATATTTCTATAATCCCTGCCAAGATAACTTTAAACCACTGCATTTGCTTTAACCTCCTTTTTACATGAAACGCTACTATTTTCTCAAACTTTTTATTAGGCTGCAATATGTAAGCGTTAATTCAATATAAAAGAGTCTGGTATATACAGTACTTTGACAAGTGAAAAGTCAATTTTTATTGAAATCATATAGAAATTGCCTTTTTAAATATGGTTTTAGTTATATTTAGCTCATTGAGTCGCTACTTTTCTTTTATTAAATACCATTAATATAAAGAAATAATGATTATAATAGGACAATTGTTTTAGGATTTACTCTAAAATGATTTATTGGTTTATAAAAAGGCGGTTGATTTTGTGAGAGTCACATCATTCAGCTACGATCATTAAGCAATTTTTCTATTTTACGACTAGAGAATGATATTATGTGTACATATATATAGTGATTTTTAACCTCTTGTTAGTATGATATCGCACCACAAGATGTTTAAATGCATCGAATACATTTTCAGGGATTGTTTTATCGATTTCATTCATTAATATGTCGTGGCATATCATTTGTGAGAAAATGACCTGAAGTTTCCATTGGTAGTGTTTGTAGAGTCAAGTTATAATCTTATACATATATCGCTCGTTAATTTAATAGTGGCTATTAAATGATACGTATAAATCTTATTTTTTGAATGACAAAATATAAGTTGTATCGATTTTGTTATGTACTAACGCCCGTGGGAATCCGTATGAGTGAGAGACGACAGGCTCGCACAATCCCCCTAGTCAACTACGCACAGTCAAAATCGTAAAATTTTAAATATAAAGAGGACCAATCCATATTAAGGATTGGTCCTCTTATTTTAAGAATGGGGATTTATGTCCCAGACGCTTATATAAGTTACTACTTGTTATTAAAAACAGATTGTTATTGACATTTTTAATATAAATAACTGTATTTATCATACGCATAAAATCATGAAATAAGTATAAGAACTTATGTTTTGTATGACTCCCAATCGTGATGACTTAATGACAATATTAGTTTAAGTGAATATAGTTATATGAACTAGCTTCACCAGCCGAAATTGTACGTTCACTTACTGAGAATGGTCCACCATTATAGTTCATTTCAGAAACATTAACCGAACCATCACTGTTTACATTTTCAACATATGCTACATGGCCCATGCTACCTTCACTAGATTGTAAGATAGAACCTGCTTCTGGAGAATTATTAACTGTATATCCTGCTGAAGATGCTGCAGATGCCCAATTATTTGCATTTCCCCATGTAGAGCCGATTTGACCACCTGTTTTATCAAATACATACCATGTACATTGTCCAGCAGTGTACAAGTTTGCACTTGATCCTGATGTAGCTTGAGTAGTGTTTTGGTTAGCTTGAGTAGATTGTTCAGCTGCGTTTGCTTCATTTCCGTGATCTAAACCTACAATTGCTGCGCCGATACCTGCTGTTAATGTTGTTGCTGTTACTATTTTTTTCATAATAAAAAAGTCCTCCCAAAATTTAATTCATCTATTATTTTAATAAAATTTATTTTTATAATTACTTCGTTAGTTTCAACGACAATTTATACAATAACAGAAGATTATCACTTTGTGTGGAATGTTACGTATTTGTAAAACAATTAAAAAGACCTCACATATTGTTGTAATAAACAACACGTGAGGTTACAAAAGCAAATATTGTTGTAATATAGTATAAATTGCACAAGTATAAGGTTTAACACGATTATCAACACATATACTAAATTTGTATATTACAGAAGGTGTAAAGAATCACAAAATTTTGATATAAATTATTTGAAAAATCTAATAGATAACGGAGGTAAATAATCTTCGCCATTATATGCTTTTACGGCTGCTACTATTGTAAAAATAAAATTTAAAATTGCGAAAATAGGAAATAAAATAAAGCCTATGAGAATAAACATCAAAATAGTTGAAACGGTTAGCCAGATAACATATGAAATTAGAAAATTAAAATAGTTTTTACCAGCTCTATCAACAAATGCAGAATCTTCACGCTTAATAAGCCAAATGACTAGTGGCGCTAAAAATGTAGTGAAAAAACTAAGTACATAAATTAATGTAGCCATCAATCTTGCATCACTATTAGGTTCTTGATTTAATACTTCACGATTTGCGTAATCTTCAGTCATTATTATTCCTCCTTTTAATTTACTATTACTATAACAAAACCCAAAATGAGTTGTACATTATTTGAAAAATTTTATAAAAAGCCTGTTTACAAAGTGGCGATATTGTTAAAATATAGAAATGCACTTAAGTACCTTTAAATTGAGAAAATTAGATAGGTTGTATACCAGTGTTTATCATTTTTCTTAATAGGTTATACATGAGAGTAATGTTTAATACGAAAAAATTCAATGTTTAAAGAAAGAAGGGTGTTTATGAAGTTAGCTATTGTAGGATCAGGTAATGGTGCTGTTACTGCAGCACTTGATATGGTTAATAAAGGACATGAAGTCAAGTTATATTGTAGAAATCAGTCTATAGATAAATTTGACAAAGCCATTGAACAAGGTGGATTTACATTTAATAATGAAGGTGAAGAAACCTTCGTAAAATTTACTGACATAAGTGATGATATGGAATACGTGCTTGAAGGTGCTGATGTTATACAAGTTGTGATACCATCATCATTTATTGAACATTATGCGCACACAATGGCGCCATTTATCAAAGCGAATCAGTTAATTTTCTTTAATATTGCTGCTGCAATGGGATCAATACGTTTTATGAATGTGTTAGAAGATATGCATATTGATGTAATGCCTAAGTTTGCAGAAGTAAATACATTAACTTATGGTACGCGTGTCGATTTTGAAGCAGCACGTGTCGATTTATCTTTAAATGTTAGAAAAGTACATTTTTCAACATATGATAAAGAAGAGTTAAGTGATAGCTTTGATACAATTGAGCAGTTATATCCTCATATTGTAAAAGAAGAAAGCTTATGGAAAACAAATTTAGAAAATGGTAATCCTGAAGTTCATCCAGGACCAACATTATTAAATGTAGGAAGAATAGATTATGCTGATGAATTTGCGTTGTATGAAGAGGGAATCACAAAACATACTGTGCGTTTATTACATGCAGTAGAGTTAGAGAGACTAACACTAGGGCGAAAATTAGGATTTGAGTTATCTTCTGCAAAAGAAGCTCGAATTGAACGTGGTTATCTAGAAAGACAAGATGAAGATGAACCACTCAATCGTTTGTTTAATACGAGTCCTGTATTTTCTCAAATTAAAGGACCTAATCATGTAAAAAATCGTTATTTAACAGAAGATATTGCATATGGTTTAGTGCTTTGGTCAAGTTTAGGAAGAGAAATTGATGTGCCAACACCTAACATTGATGCGATTATCATTATTGCATCAACAATTTTAGAACGTGACTTCTTTGAAGAAGGATTAACGATAGATGAGTTAGGAAAAGATAAGTTAGGATTGTACTAATTATAATATTCATTCATATAAATAAGGGGAAATGTGTATGAAAAGACAACCAACTTTTTTAGAATCTATTTCAACAATCATAGTGATGATTATTATTGTAATAACTGGTTTTGTTGTGTTTGATATTCCAATTCAAGCATTACTTATTCTTTCTTCAGCTTATGCTGCAATTATTGCGAGACGCGTAGGTTTAAAATGGAAAGATTTAGAAGAAGGGATTACTAATCGTTTAGCGACTGCTATGCCAGCGATATATATTATATTATCTGTAGGTATTATTGTGGGTACTTGGATGTATTCGGGAACAGTGCCTGCACTGATTTATTATGGCTTAGAATTTTTAAATCCTAATCTGTTTTTAGTATCCGCATTTATTATTTGTGCAATTACATCAGTTGCTACTGGTACTGCGTGGGGGTCAGCATCTACAGCAGGCATAGCGCTGATGGCGATAAGTGCACAATTAAATATTCCAGCTGGTATGGCAGCAGGTGCGATTATTGCAGGTGCAGTTTTTGGTGATAAGATGTCACCACTATCAGACACGACTAATTTAGCAGCACTAGTTACTAAGGTGAATATCTTCTCGCATATAAGAGCGATGATATGGACAACGGTTCCAGCGTCTATCATCGGATTAATTGTGTGGTATTTTGCCGGTTTACAATTTAAAGGTAATGCGAATACTTCACAAGTTAATGCGATGCTTAAGGAACTATCAACGATTTATAACATTAACTTTTTCGTATGGTTACCGTTAATCATTATTATTGTATGCTTGTTGTTTAAAATTTCAACAGTGCCATCGATGTTAATCTCTAGTGTCAGTGCGATTGTTATCGGTGCATTTAATAATGGTTTTAAAGTGACAGATGGCTTTAAAGCAACATTTGATGGTTTTAATAAAAGTATGGTACCAAATTTACATGGCTCATTATCCGAAAAAGCGATTAATTTAATAGAACAGGGCGGTATGATGAGTATGACAGAAATTGTAGTCACAATCTTTTGTGGCTATGCTTTTGCTGGTATTGTGGAAAAAGCAGGATGTTTAGATGTAATCTTGAAGAAAATATCTAGTAATATTAATTCTGTAGGGACTTTAATTCTTGCTACAGTTGTAGGTGGATTAATGATGGTGTTAGCTGCAGGCGTTGCTTCTGTAGTGATAATCATGGTTGGTGTATTAATGATGGATATGTATAATAAAATGGGCTTGGATCGTTCAAATCTATCTAGAACATTGGAAGATTCAGGTACAATGATTATACCATTGATACCTTGGGGAACATCTGGTATTTATTATACCCAACAATTAGGCGTTTCTGTCGATCAATTCTTTATTTGGGCAGTGCCGTGTTATTTATGTGTCTTTTTTGCAATATTTTATGGATTTAGTGGTATTGGCATCAAGAAAGCTAAAGTTAGCGAAGAATAAAAGTAACATAGTATCATTGTGATAATAAATTAAGAAAAAAGTAGTAATGTATTCAAGTTGCAAACTTGTTTATATTACTACTTTTTTAGATAGATTTAAGTGGAATTATTAATAATATGTTTATGAGATAGCTAATTCGGCTAAACAAAACTATGGATGAGGTGGTTCCGTATTGAATTTAGTAATTATTGTAGCGATATTACTTTATGTTATAGGAATACATCAATATTTCAATATAGGTAAAGATTTTAAATATCCTTCTATTATCTATTTTATAGTCGGTTTTATATTGTATATTGTAGCGATGGTACAGTATAAAGCCGATTTATGTTAACAATACACAAATGATATATGTATAGTTATACTTGCATAAACCATAATTTAAATGGTTTTAATTCTCTAAATTAAATTAATCTATGATGGTAGTCATGTTATTTTTACAATGATACAAGTGAGTATTATATTGCTAATTTTAGATATAAGCTGATGAATCATTGAAGATTTATCACTTTAAAAGTGTACATAAAAGATGACTAGAATTGATAAAAGTACCAAATGGTGACCTAAGTTCCAGTCATCTAAGATGATATGAAACATACTAAGATTGCTTCAAAACTAATCTTAGTATGTTTTTTTATATTTTAAAGCGTATGTGTTGATGATCGTTGATGTAGCTGGATTGTGATAAAATACAGGTTTCCAACTTAGTAATTATACACACTATATAAATTTCATATAACTTCTAAGTCCGTATCACTTTGCCAAATCGCTAATATTGGTATGTATTAGAAAAAACAATACTAATTAAATATATCTAGAATAATTGTAAGTGATATTATCCAGTTAAAATCTAAAAGTGAAATAAAAAAGCAGCAATTTCTATATCGTTTCAATAGAAATTGCTGCTTGATTATGTCTAGCTATTTTTATGTGCTAACATTTAGTGAATGTAGTTATAGCTTGAAGCTTGGCTAGCTGAAATTGTACGTGAAGTAACAACACCAGGACCTTGACCATAGTTCATTTCAGATACACGGATTGAACCGTCGCTGTTTACACTTTCAACATATGCTACGTGTCCCATAGCACCAGTTGAAGATTGTAAGATTGAACCTTGTGAAGGTGAATTGTTTACTGTGTAACCTGAAGCAGCTGCAGCGCTTGCCCAGTTGTTAGCGTTACCCCAAGTTGAACCGATTTTACCACCGACTTTATCAAATACATAATAAGTACATTGGCCAGAAGTATATAGGTTGTTAGAAGAACCTGAAGTGCTAGAAATAGAACTTGATGAACTTGATGGCGCGCTTGTTGTAGTTACTTTGATGTTACGGTCTGAAGTTGAATTTGAAGCAGCTCCACCGCCACCAGTTGTATTATTATTAGCTGTATATGATTGAGTAGCGTTACCATATGTAGAACCATAATTACTGCTTTGACCATTACTTGCATAGCCATTGTTATTTGAATGAGCTTGGTCTGCTTGGCTTGGATTCCAATTACCTTGCCAAGTGTAGTGGTAATTACCTTGTTGATCTATTGTATATGAATAGCTATAAGAAGTTGGGTCATTAGGGTTATAACCATTATTATTTTCAGCAGCATCTGCTTCGTTTTGTGCAAATGCGAAAGTAGCGATTCCTGCAGTAGCGATTGTAGCTGTAGCGATTTTTTTCATTGTAAAATATCCTCCTAATAATGATAAAGCATTTAATTTATTATCTCAGTCTCTAAATGACAATAGTTTAAAATATTTTTTTCGTTGTTTTTTAACGACAAGCAATACTTTATCAGATAATGGTCGGTTTGTGTGCAATGTTATCATTTTGTAATTTAACTCTAATAATTAATCGTTAGATGTAACAAATAACATTAGTTTTATATAGTTCTCAGCGCCCATTGTTATCACATTTTAATGATTTCATGTGTAATCTTGCACTCTAATTTATTACAAATCTGTAAAATAACAGAAAATTACAAATGCTAATAAATGCTAAAATTTAGTTATTTAAATAATATATTATTTTCTAAAGTTAGAGATTATTTATTTTTTGAAAGAATTGAGAGTAATTTATACAAATACGGCTGTAATGTTCATGAGCAATGCTATTGACAGTTTATTTGAAAGGTTTTAAGATAATGAGTATAAAAAATATACTTGTTAAGCGAGGTGAATTAATGAAAATTGAGATTGGCTTAACATCATTTGCTGATAATAGTGAAATTTTCACCGATAAAGGTAAAACATCTGCAATTAGCAATGCTCAGAGAATAAGAAATATCATAGAAGAGATTGAAATTGCAGATGACTATGGTCTTGATGTTTATGGGTTAGGAGAGCATCATCGACCTGATTATGCCGTTTCTGATCCTGTTACAGTCTTAGCTGCAGCGTCTAGAAATACAAAGCAAATTAAATTGAGTAGTGCTGTAACTGTGCTATCCTCAGATGATCCTGTAAGAGTTTATGAAAGGTTCTCAACATTAAATGCAATTTCAAATGGTCGTGCCGAAATAATGGTAGGAAGAGGTTCATTTATAGAATCATTTCCACTATTTGGGTATAACTTAAATGATTATGAACAATTATTTAATGAAAAGATTGAATTATTAATGCAAATTAATCAAAATGAAATTGTAAATTGGACCGGTCAACTGAGACCCAATATACAAAATTTAGGTGTCTATCCTAGAGTTGAGCATGGTATTTTACCTATTTCTATAGCTACAGGTGGAACACCTGAATCTTCATTGAAAGCAGGAGCATTAGGATTACCCATCACTTATGCTATAATTGGCGGTGACCCCAAAAGATTCCGCAGAAATATTGATATGTATAAATCGATAGCCGAATCCTATGGTCATGATGTGAAAGAATTACCGATTGCTACGCATTCTTGGGGGTATATTGCTGAAACGGATGAACAAGCTTTTCGTGAATTTTTCCCTTCAGTAAAAGCAAGCCATGATGTATTAGCTAAGGAACGTGGCTGGCCACTATATGATGAAAATAGTTTCATTCGTGAAGCAGGCCCGAATGGTGCATTATATGTTGGAAGTCCGGAAACTGTGGCTAATAAAATTATTGAAACTGTTGAAACACTAGGTTTATCTCGCTTTATGTTGCATACACCTGTAGGTTCAATGCCACATGAGCATACAATAAACACCATTAAATTATTGGGTGAGCGGGTAAAACCTATTGTAGATAAATATTTTGAAAACAAATAGAAGGAGAGTAAAAATGATATTACGTTATTTAACAAATTTAAAATTAGCAAAAGAATTATATGGTGCAGCGAAACCTAAATTAAAAGGTGACAAATCTATGAAAGATACTTTTACTGAAGTATTTAATTTACCTGCAAATGCAGTACCTTTAGCTGGTGCTTTAGAATCATTAAGTGCAGTATTTTTCGTGCTAAGCTTTGCAAGTAAAAGATTATCACGTATTGCTTCGTTAATGACGATTACTGTGCTAGGTGTAGCAGCGTATAAACACTTTGAAGCTGGACATGGTAAAGCAGGTGCAAAACATGCACTTGATTTAACAGGATTAGCAGCGCTTAGCTTATTAGATACGTTAGATTGTAAAAAGAAATAATTATTTATTAAGGTATCGTCTAGATATCAATATGATAAAGTGTTTCTTTTTAAATAAAGAATAATAAGAAATGAAAATTAACACAACTTGGGACTTTAATAAATGTCTCAAGTTGTTTTTTTATACAGATTTTTTATGAGGAAATTACTTGTAAATAGTGATAATTGAAACATTTCGTTTTAAAAACGACATTACACTTTGAAAATGATAATTTGATATTTATGTGTTTATAATGAGAGAGTGCTACAACATAGCTCCATGACATTAGGCAGTTTGTTTGGTTAATATAGTTGTTTGGTTGACGTATATAACAATGCTTATTATTAGATATGCCGAAGTATTTTTAGTTGGTTTTAGTGATCTTCAATTTATTAAATTAAAAGCAAATGCTAATAATTTTAAAAATTTATATAAGCTATTAGTGAATTTTTAGTAACAAAAAGGATATATGTAGCACTAAATTTTAATAATAAAAAGTGATATTAAAAAAATAGTAGTAAAACCTAATATTTTTCATAGTAAGCCATATTGAATTCAATAGCATAAATAGGATAAAATTATATTACATAAAGACAGGCACACATTGAAATATATTAACAACATGAAAAAACATAAGGAGTGGTTTTATGGAAAAATTAAAAGAATTAAGTGAACTAAACGAATTAATAACTTTGTATCAAAAAGGGAAACAGTTTTTCAAAGAAACTAAGAAATATCACAAATTAAATTATGAAGAAATATTTATTTTGAATTATATACATGAGTGTCAATCTTATGAGGTTACCGCAAAAGAAATTGCGCAATATTCAGAGTTAAAACCGTACTACTTAACGAAAGCTTTGCAAAAATTAATTAAAATGGGTTATTTGAGTAAAAAGAGAAGTGATATTGACGAACGTACAGTTGTTGTATATATAAATGAAACACAACGTCAGAAAATTGAACATATGATAAAAACATTACAAGACTACTTAAAGTAACTCACTTTTGAAAATGAGTCGTGTTACATATATAAAAAAACGAATATTCTGAAAAGTGTAATTTTATTTTATTAATTATATATTGAACCAAAATATTATTTGAGTAAAACATTAAATGTGATATACTAATATTTGTTAAATGAAAGCGCATACAAATATTAGAAGGGTGTTTTTATGAATTTACTTTTAGGGGTTATATTTTTAGGTATTGTTTTATGTTTGTTTACACTTTTTACAAGTAAGGCACCAAATGGTGGAAAAGCAATGGGAGCGCTAGCAAATGCTGCAATTGCTTCTTTTTTAGTCGAAGCCTTTCATAAATATGTAGGTGGAGATTTAATGGGAATTCCATTTTTAGGCCAGTTAGGTGAAGCGGCAGGTGGCTTAGGCGGGGTTGCTGCTGCTGGTTTAGTTGCTTTAGCAATGGGCGTTTCTCCTGTATATGCATTTGTTATTGCCGTTGCATGCGGTAACATGGATTTACTACCAGGTTTTGTCGCAGGTTACATAGCCAGTTTTGGTATGAAATGGATAGAACAAAAATTTCCCGATGGTTTGGATTTAATAGGTTCAATTATTATCATTGCACCTATCACACGAATTATTGCAATTGGTGTAGCACCTGTTGTAGATGCGACATTATTGCAAATAGGTAATATCATTAAAGATTCGACAACTTCAAGCCCAGTACTAATGGGGATAGTGCTAGGGGGGATTATAACAGTTGTAGCAACTGCACCTTTAAGCTCAATGGCATTAACTGCGTTATTAGGACTTACAGGAACACCAATGGCAATTGGTGCATTGGCAGTTTTTGGATCATCGTTTATGAATTTTGTTTTGTTTAAACGAATGAAGTTCGGTGATCGTAAAACAACGATTTCTGTGGCTATTGAGCCGTTATCACAAGCAGATATCGTTACTGCCAATCCAATTCCTGTTTATGCTACAAATTTTGTAGGTGGCGTTGTATCGGGCGTTATTATTGCTATGTTTGGGCTCGTTAATGAAGCAACAGGCACTGCAACGCCAATTGCAGGCTTAATGGTGATGTTTGGCTTTAATAATGCATTGACTGTGATTATCGTTGCATTATTATGTGCAATAGGAAGTGCTGTTTGTGGTTACTTAGGATCTATTGTGTTCAAAAATTATCCTATTATAACTAAAGATGAATTACAAAATGGTAGAATGCCTAAAAAGGTTAAGAATTATTATAAAAGAAAAAGACAGTATGCCGAAAGTTTAGCAATGTAGCTATTAAAGACAATGTTATAGGAATAAATGAAAACTTAAAAAGACTGGAACGTCCATATCAATATCAAGGCCCGTAACTACATTTTGAAATAATGTAGTTACGGGCCTTTTTGATACTCATATTTTATATTGAGTGCTGATTTTTTGTCACTGTGAGATTGAAAAGAAAACGCATCATAAATGTTCAGTACATACGACTAACTATTATATTAACTGTAAAAAATAAGTCGTTTTGTATACATGTGTTAAGGTTAAAATTATAGATAAGCACATGGAGTATTGGAAATCGATAAAACAGAAAATTTAAATAAGTGTCTATATGAAAATGATTTTGTTCTATTGTGATTTATGCTGTGGTTTTTGAAGTCATATATTGTGCTGAACGGTTTTCAACTTTAGAAAATAGCAATTCTAGTACTATGGCAAGTAACCAATAAAATATTGCTGCTACACTATATACAGTTATAAAACGATAGCCTTCATTTGCAATAACATGACTAACTGCCATAATCTCAGTAACTTGTACTGCGAATGCTAGAGAAGTTCCTTTGATAAGCATTATAAATTGATTTTCAATATTGGGAAGCGCATAGCTGAATGCTTGCGGTAATATAATTTCTTTGTAAGTTCTAATTGTTGAAAGTCCTACAGTTTGAGCAGCTTCAATTTGATCGGTATCGACTGAAAGTAATCCCCCTTTAATAGATTCTGACAAATATGCAACAGCATGTAAGGAAAAAACAATAAATGCAATAACTAATGGTGAGAAAATATCAGGATTAATTGTCAATGTAAATTGTGCATTACTCCAAATCACTAATTTTGGTATGCCATAATACATAATAAATAATTGGACAATAAGTGGTGTGCTTCTAAAAAAAGAATTATATATCACTATAATTTGAGAGAGAATTGGAACATTTTTAGTTTGAATAAAAGCAAATAGTGTGCCGATAATTAAACCTACGATCATTGCTACAATTGAAATAATAATTGTATTTGGTACACCCTTAAGCACTTCTGAAACAGTATAAAGTATAAATGACAAAGTATTACCTCCTTAGACACGATATGGTTTTTGGGCTCGTTTATTGATGAGTGCAAATATAGTTTGTATGATAAGAGCGATTATCCAGTAAATAATAGATATGACGACATAAACTTCTAACATACCTAGTCCATAGTTATTTCCAATAATTAATTTAACTTGTCCCATCATATCAATAATCCCAATTGTAAAAGCTAAAGATGTGTCTTTAATTAGTTCAATCACTTGTGTCGTCAAGTTTGGAATACTGTTGCGTAACGCTTGTGGAATTATAATATCTACTAAAATCCGTGGGTAAGATAAACCGACAGATAGTCCTGCTTCAATTTGGCTATAGTCTACTGATTGGTATCCTGCCCGTATAATCTCTGAAAGATAAGCACCCGTATGCAATGTGAACGCTAAAATTACAAAAAACAGTCTGCTAAAATGATTGATATCGATTTGGATGAATAATAATAATTGCGGCAAAGCAAAATATGCCAAAAAAAGTTGTAAAATTAAAGGTGTACTTCGAATAAAAGACAGATAAATACGGACGATAGGTGATAATACTTTTACTTTTTTGATACGGATGGTTGCTAATAAGCACCCAAGTATTAAGGCAAAAAAGAGTGACAATATAAAGATGAATAGTGTTATGGGTAATTGTTGTAAAACTTGGCCGAATAAATCACCCCAGTTAACAGAATTTGTCATGATTGTACCTCCAATTTATCTTTTTGCTTGTTTATTTCATCCAAATCATCAAATACATTGATATCAAAATATTTTTCAGAAAGTTTTTGTAATTCACCTTCATCTATCAGTTCTTGAGTAGCTTGATCAATATCGTCATGCAATTTTTGATGCTTTTTATTATAGACAATATGCAATGATTCTTTTTTTATAATTCCGCCAATTTTAACATCAGCATTGATTTGTTTTTGAATCGCATTGTAAGTGTTCCAGTTTAAAATCATGGCATCACGTCTGTTGTTGCTAACCATTTTTAAATTGTCCCCGTTAGAAGGTTCTTGAATAGTATCGATATCAATTTTTGGAGAATGTGAATTATTATACTGAGATAATATAGAGTATAATCCGCCACTCGGTGCCATTGGTGTTAATTTTTTATCAGGTAAGTCATTGAGTGAATGTATATCAGAATTATTTTTATGAACAACAATTAAAGGCAATGCGTAACTATAAGGAACGTCTTGATAGAGAAATTGTTTTTCACGTTCAGGCGTTTTGAAAAACCAGTTAATTCCCATATCAAACTTTCCAGAACCAATACCTACAAGATTAGATTCTTCCTCGCCAACTTCATAGTTAAACTGATATTGCGGTAACTTTTTTTCTAATAGTTTTAGGTAGTCTATATCCAAACCGGCAAACTCATTTTGTTTATTTGTATACAAATAAGGCGGATTAACTTCTGCAGAAATTGCTACTTTGATTTCTTTTTTATTATTATGACTTGTGGATTCTTGTGTTTGACTACATCCACTAAATAACACCGTAATCAACAATGAAATGATTAAAATGCGTAACTTATTATTTTTCATAATAAGTCACGCTCCATTTCTACGGTGTTTAAAAAACGATTAATTCTTTTAGAATCAGAAGATTCTAAAACTGATTGTGGTGTACCTTGTTTCAATATTTTACCTTCATCTATAAATAGAATTTGATCTGCAATTGCTTTAGCAAATTGTATTTCATGAGTGACGATTACCATGGTCATGCCTTCTTGTGCAATAGATTTGATAAGTGACAATACGCCTTGAATTGATTCAGGATCTAACGCAGACGTAGGTTCATCTAATAGCAGTACTTCTGGATTAAGCGCTAAGGCACGTATGATTCCTATGCGTTGACTTTGACCACCAGATAGTTGTGAAGGATATTTATCTTTTTGGTTTAATAAATTAAAACGCTCTAAATAAGAAATGGCCATTTCATTTGCCTGTTTAGCAGGCATTTTTTTACCATGTATCAAGCCAACTGTAATGTTTTCAAGAATTGTTTTGTTTTTGAATAAATTATAGTTTTGAAACACCATCGCAGATTTCTTTCTTAACTGTGAAATATCTTTTTTTGAATGTTTATCGGCGACAAAATTTTGATTACCAATTTGAATTGTACCTGATTTTGGTATCGCTAACGCGTTCAATGTTCTAAGTAGCGTTGTTTTACCTGATCCACTTGGACCGATGATAGCAGTCACAGTTCCCTTATTTTGTGAAAAGCTAACGCCATTAAGAACAGTATGATTTTTATATTTATGTATTAAATGTTCAACTGTAATCATTTTAAACCCCCAGAATATCAATACGTACAAAGTATCACATTAATCCTTATCGGTAAAGTAAGATTTTGTAATCTAATAGCTTTTATTCGTTATAAGCGAGTGTTACACTAAGTTTAATAGAGAAAAGTCTAAAATGAGGTGGACACTGTGAATTATTCTGCATTAATACATACAGAGATACAAAAAAAGTGGATAGATAAATTTGATTCAATCAAAGCGCAGTTTAAAGAAAAAGCTGATTATAATGATAAACATTCAAGATTTCCATATGAAAATATTGATTGGTTGGTAAAAGAAGGTTATACGTTATTAACGTTACCTAAAGCATATGGTGGTGAGGGTGCGACTGTTGAAGATATGGTTGTACTACAGACATATTTAGGAGCTATAGATGGTGCGACTGCACTTTCAGTTGGCTGGCACCTTAGTGTTGTTGGGCAATTATATGAACAACATGCTTGGGAACAAGATATGCTAGAGCGCTTTGCAGTAGAAGTGAAAAAAGGTGCATTAGTTAACAGAGCTGTCAGTGAAGCCGAAACAGGTAGTCCTACACGCGGCGCAAGACCTGCTACACATGCAATAAAAAAAGATAACGGTTTTGTGATTAATGGGGTCAAAACCTTTACTTCAATGAGTAGAAGATTAAGCCATTTTATTGTAAGTGCCTATTATGAAGAAATTGATACTGTTGGTTTTTTCTTGATATCTGAAGATACGCCTGGTGTGGAGATTGCAGACAATTGGAATATGGTAGGCATGCGTGCAACTGAAAGTCACGATTTGATTTTAAATGATGTTTTCATTCCAGAAGAAAATTTTGTAGAAATAAGAGGTGCGGGTGGCAAGCAACCTAATGGCTGGATACTACATATCCCTAGTACATATCTAGGTATTGCACAAGCGGCGAGAGATTATGCCGTAGATTTTGCAAAAAATTATAGTCCTGCAAGTATTGATGGTGTGATTGGCGATATTTCAACTGTACAGCAAAATGTTGGTAAAATGGAATCATTACTATTGTCTGCACGCCACTTTTTATGGAGTACTGCAGCGTTATACAACCAACAGCAAGAGATACCGATTTGGAATGAAACTTCAGCAAGTAAAGTGTTGGTGATGAATCAAGGTTTAGAAGTAATAGATATTGCCATGCGTATTGTGGGCGCTAAGAGTTTAGAAATGGAACGACCATTGCAACGTTATTATAGAGATATGCGAGCTGGTCTGCATAATCCGCCGATGGAAGACATGGCCTATACTAATATTGCGCATAGTGTATTAGGCCACTTTAAATAAATGCCGAGAACATGGCTTGTCTTTATAGTCAATGAAATCTTTGAATAAACGATTTATATTGCAATGAGTATATGAAATCAATGATTAAAGTTGATTTTCTAACTCATTCCTTTTTTTATTTTTTAAAATAATAAAAATTTTAGGTTTTCTATTGTACAAATTTTATAATCATTATATAATTCAATGGTAATGATAATCATTTTCAATGGAGGAGACTTATGAAAAAATTAATATTTCCAATAATTATAATGGTTCTAATATTAGCAGCTTGCGGCAAAAAATCTGAAAGCGGCTCAGATAGTAACAAAGAAGACACAAAAGCTTATACATTAGATAGCGGAAAGAAAATTGATATACCTAAAAATCCTGAACGTATTGCAGTTGTTGCACCTACATACGCAGGCGGAATAAAATATTTAGGAGGTAAAATTGTAGCTGTCAATGAGCAAGTCGATAACAGTCATATTTTAAAAGATAAATTTAAAGATGTTGAAAAAGTTGGAGAAAATGATGTTGAAAAAGTTGCAAAAACAAAACCAGATTTGATTGTAGCTTACTCTACAGATAAAAACATTAAAAAGTATAAGAAAATTGCACCGACTGTTGTTTACGATTATGGTAAACATAAATATTTAGATCAACAAAGACAATTAGGTAAACTACTTGGAAAAGAAGATAAAGTAAAAAAATGGGAAGAAAAATGGAAATCACAAACTGAAAAAGATGGTGAAGCAATCAAAGCGAAAATTGGTGAAGATACAACAGTGTCAATTTTTGATGAATTTGATAAAAAACTTTACACTTACGGACCTAACTGGGGACGTGGAGGAGAAGTTATGTACCAAGCATTTGGATTAAAGATGCCTAACAAACTCAATGAGCTAGTTAAAAAAGAAGGCTGGGCTGAAATTAAACAAGAAAAACTAGCGGATTATGCTGGTGATTATATCGTTTCCACGAGTGAGGGTAAATCAAAACCAGGTTATAAAAAAACTGATTTATGGAATAACTTATCTGCAGTTAAAAATAATCATGTTATAGAAGTGCAAGCAGAAACTTATTGGTACAACGACCCTTATACATTGGAGTATATGAGAAAAGATTTGAAAGAGAAATTTTTAAAAACGAATTCATAATCTATTATTTACAGTAGTATTTTAGAGATTTAAATAAATATCACCAAAATAAAACATGAGCGTGTGACAAAGCAAAGATGTCTCAAGCTCATGTTTTTTTGTTTAGAAAAAGATTATAAATTTAAATTGTAAACTTTTTATTTTTAACAGTTTACATTTGTGGTATAATTTTTTCATCGAAGGAGGTTTGATGATGTCAACGAAATATTTAGTTTATACTGCTTTAATGACTGCTATTATTGCAGTTTTAGGTTTTGTACCTGCAATACCATTACCCATAATGCCTGTACCAATTGTGTTACAAAATATCGGTATATTTCTAGCTGCCATTTTATTAGGTCGTAAATATGGCACATTGAGTGTCGTTGTTTTATTACTTTTAGTTGTTGCTGGATTACCATTGTTATCAGGTGGCCGTGGTGGTATTGGTGTTTTTGCAGGACCATCAGCAGGTTTTTTATTTATGTACCCTGTTATTACATATCTTATTGGTCTTGTAAGAGACTTATATTTGAAAAAGATCAACTTTATTGTATTATTAATAACAACTGTATTGATAGGTGTCGTTTTGTTAGATGTTGTGGGTACGATTATAATGGGACTTATTACAAATTTGCCAATTTCTAAATCAATCATGTTATCTTTTGTCTTTATGCCAGGAGATGTTATTAAAGCGCTAATTGCTAGTTTAATAGGCAATATCATGTTAAACCATAGTCGATTCAAGCAATTACTTAAGTAGAATTAATTGAGACAAAGAGGAGGAGAAATGATGGTGAACATAACTTTGAGTAATATTTTCCAACCTGGGAATG
Source organism: Staphylococcus sp. GDY8P54P (assembly GCF_017892645.1). Classification (NCBI taxonomy): domain Bacteria; kingdom Bacillati; phylum Bacillota; class Bacilli; order Caryophanales; family Staphylococcaceae; genus Staphylococcus; species Staphylococcus sp. GDY8P54P. The sequence continues at coordinate 101,837 of NZ_JAESLN010000037.1, forward strand.
TTTACGTTGAAGATGCATATAAAACTATTTATTTAACTCCTCAAATGCCTTTAATATTTGATGCAAATAAATGGGTGTATAAACAAATGCCTTCAATTCAACAATGGAAAGCGGATATAGCTACACAAACTGATTTTCATAAGCAACAAAACTCTAATCATTTAACTTTTACTTTTCCGGAAAACGTAGCATTAGACCAACAATGGTTAGGATTAATTAGCCAAGAGCAATTTGAATTAGGACTCATGGAGTTATATGCGATTGAACCTCAAAAATTCAAAAAGTATATAGACTCTGAAGTAGAAGTTAAAGTAGTGGATGCGCATACTATAGATGATTATATTAGTGTTCATAGCCAATTTGCAGCACCATATGGTGAGGGGTATGTTAAAGAAAGTACAAATATGATTAAAAATCAATATATTAATGATGCTAAAACCCGTCTTATAGCATATAGGCAGGGTGTTCCAGCTGGTATATTAGATTTGATCATAGATGAGACAACTGTGGAAATTGATGGATTTGGTGTTTTAACATGCCATCAAAGACAAGGCGTCGGTAGTGTGATGCAAAGTTTTGCTGCAGAATTAGCCATGCCCAAACCATTGATTTTGATCGCCGATGGAGAAGATAGTGCTAAAGATATGTACGTGAAGCAAGGTTATGTTTTTATCAGTTTTTGTTATCACATTGTAAAAGAAGATATTTGAAAAAGCCTCATTTTTACTTTAATTAAAAAATATGCTCGCAACGTGAGCGTACTATACTGTCGACAAAGCCATTAACTTTGTCGACATTTTTTTATGCATATTTTCTGAAGGTACTGTTTTATGGTGTAATATTTGGCTGATGTTTTTTGTAAGTATTAGCGTTAACCCACATCCAACATTAAATACATTATTAATTTTGAATGAGTGTAGATACTTTTATCAAAGCGCATCATTTAATAGATAAAAAGACAAACCTCAGGTGAATCATCACTTAAGATTTGTCTTTAATTTGGTATTTTTATGATGTAAAGGGCGTTTAACACATTATGATATTATGCGCTCTGGATGGCTATAAACATTAAAATTACCATCCCGAATAAAACCAATTGCTGTAATATTTAAATCATTGGCAAGTGTTACAGCTAATGTGGTTGGTGCGGATTTAGATAAAATCACACCAACGCCAATTTTCGCAGCTTTAATAAGGATTTCGGAAGATATACGCCCACTAAATATTAATACTTTATCTCGCACAGGTATATGATGTTGTATGCAATAACCATAAAGTTTATCTAAGGCATTATGTCTACCTATATCTTGTCTATGTTCAAAAAATGCCTCTCCATCACTGATGGCAGCATTATGCAATCCACCAGTTTGTTTGAAAATTTTACTTGCACTTTGTAAACGTGTCATCATGTTAAGGACTTGGTGAGGGGTGAGTTTAATTTTAGACATTGATGTTTTAGCTATTGCAGCATCATTGTGGAAATAAAATTCACGACTCTTACCACAGCAAGATGCAATCATCCGTTTAGTAGAATATTCAAACCGGTCATTAAGTGATTTGGTTAATTCGACATGTGCAAAGCCTTTACTATCATCAATTTGGATTGATTTCAAATCATCACTTTTTAAAATAGCACCTTCTGAAGCTAAAAAACCTAGTACTAATTCTTTCATATGATTTGGACTGCAAATGACCGTTGCAAATTCTTCACCATTGACCATAATCGTCAGTGGGAATTCTGTGACATAGTGATCTGTTGTTTCAATAAGTTTACCTTCTTCATATCTAACAATATGTTGGTTTGTTAAAACATCTTCGTTCATAGTATTTATCCCCCAGTTCCTATTCACTATCTATTTTAGCGTATTTTTTGTTGCAAAAAAATAAATTGCATTTATATCCAAAAGCTTAACTACAATATTTGTTTGATATATACCAAACTTAGAAGTAAACTTATAGTAAACACAATAGTGAGAGGTGATTCGCAAATGGCTAGTATAAGAGATATTGCGAAAGAAGCAAGGGTGAGTCCAGGAACGGTTTCGCGCGTATTAAATAATGATCCCACCTTATCTGTCGCGGAAGAAACGAGAAAAAGAATATATGACATAGCAGAAAATTTTCAATATAAAAAAGCTGAAAGAAAAAATAAAAGTATACAAATTATTACTTATGCATCAAGAGCCAAAGAAATGTCTGATCCGTATTATCGTGAGATTAGATTAGCTATTGAAGCAGAAGTAAAACGTTTAAATCTATCATTAAAAAGAACACTTCGCATTGATGGAGAACATGATGCGATTGATTTTACTAAAATAGCCAAAGCTGGCGCAATTATTGTTGTAGGTAATTTTGCTGCAGAAGCTATTCTAGAATTGCAGAGTTACAATCAGAATATTGTGGTTATTAATAACCCTAACACGCCTAAATCAGTTGATGCAGTGTATTCGGATTTATATGATGCAATGACTCAACTATTAGATGATATAGATCATTCAGAATTAAACGATATTGTTTACGTAGGTGGTACTCATACAATAAAAAACCTTGCAGGCATGCCAACACTAAATAATCAAAATTTTGAAGATAAACGGTATATCGCATTCAATGATTGGTGTAATAAGCACCAAAGAAAAGGTAAAGTATTAATGAATGGTTGGCATAAAGAAGATGGTATAAATGCAGTAAACGAAGTATTACAAAATCAACATCTACCTCAAGTTTTTATCGCAGGTAACGATATGATCGCTTTAGGCATATTGCAACAACTACAACTAAAAAAATACACTTTACCTGATGATATCAAATTGATAAGTTTTAACGATTTGGAAGTGATTCAGTATGCGGTTCCTTCTATAAGTAGCGTACATATACCGATAGACGATTTCGGAAAAATAGCAGTAAGAATGGCAGAAGAGAGAATAAATAAAACAAGGAAAATTGCTATTCATGTAATTGCAGAAGCACAACTGAAAGAAAGGATGACTTTTAAAGTTAATAAGTGAAGTGTATTGACAAAACATTTAGTAAACAAGTAAACTTTATTTAAGTTTACTAAGGGTTTTGATTTTTGTGTATATCGATTTTAAAAGGAGTGGGACGTTATGTTAGAAGCTATGCGCGAGAAATTCGAAAGTTTATTTGACGTGAAGCCTGAAGTGAGTGCATTTGCACCAGGAAGAATTAACTTAATAGGAGAACATACTGATTATAATGGGGGATATGTGTTTCCAGCAGCAATTGAATTAGGTACGTATGGTTTAGCAGTTAAACGAGAAGATAAATTGGTTCGCCTATATTCTAATAATTTTGAAACGGTTGGTATGATTTCCTTCGACTTAGAACATTTAGATTTTCATAAAGAGCATGATTGGGCGAATTATCCGAAAGGTGTTATTAAATATTTAGTAGAAGCTTTTTCAGAAATTAATCAAGGCTTTGATATTTTGGTAGAAGGTAATATTCCAAACGGCGCGAGCCTTTCATCTTCTGCATCAATCGAATTACTAACTGGTTGGTTGGTAAAGCAGTTATTTGACTTGAATTTAGAGAGATTAGAGCTTATTAAGATAGGGCAACGTACTGAAAATCAATTTATGGGTGTCAACTCAGGGATTATGGATCAATTCATTATAGGTATGGGGAAAGCAGAACATGCCATATTACTAGATACTGCAACGTTAGATTATGAATATGTACCTGCTAAGTTTGGAGACTATGTCATATCCATCATGAATACCAATAAACGTCGCTCATTAACTGAAAGTAAATATAATGAACGTAGAAGTGAATGTGAATCTGCACTGTCATCATTACAACAAAAATTAAATATTGAGTCTTTAGGTGAATTAACAATGGAACAATTTGAAAAACATCAAATGCTTATTAAAGATGATGTGAAACGCAAAAGAGCAAAACACGCTGTTTCAGAAAATGAACGTACGAAACTTGCTTATCAAGCATTATCTGTTAATGATTTTGAAAAATTTGGCCATTTATTAAATGATTCGCACGCCTCATTAAAAGATGATTATGAAGTAACAGGTATTGAGCTTGATACATTGGCGGAAACTGCGCAACAAGTGGAAGGCGTACTCGGTGCAAGAATGACTGGTGCTGGCTTTGCAGGATGTGCAATTGCTTTAGTGCACAAAAATCAAATTCAAGCACTAGAAGATGAAGTCTCAAATAAATATATAGAAAAAATCGGCTATGAGCCATCGTTTTATCATGTGGGCATTAGTGATGGTGTAAAAACAATTTAAAATAAATTTGAAAAAGAAAGGATTTTTCCATGAGCGTATTAGTATTAGGTGGCGCAGGTTATATTGGAAGCCATGCCGTAGACCAATTAATTCATAGAGGCTATGATGTTGTAGTTGTAGATAATTTAGGCACTGGACATAAAGCAGCAATACACAATAAAGCGAAATTTTACGAAGGTGATATTCGTGATAAAGCATTTTTAGAAAATGTATTTAATAGTGAAAATATTGAAGGTGTATTTCATTTTTGCGCATACTCATTAGTTGGTGAATCTGTAGAGAAACCATTAACATATTTTAATAATAATGTTAATGGTCTACAAGTATTGTTAGAAGTGATGTATGACCATGATGTCATGCATATTGTTTTCTCATCAACAGCAGCTGTATATGGTGAACCTGACTCTGTGCCAATTACAGAAAATGATTCTAAAACACCAACAAGTCCTTATGGTGAAAGTAAATTAATGATGGAAAAAATGATGCATTGGTGTCATGAAGCATATGGTGTGAATTTTGCTGCACTCCGATACTTTAATGTTGCAGGCGCTAAAGAACACGGCATAATAGGGGAAGATCATAGACCTGAAACACATTTAATCCCAATTGTATTACAAGTAGCGTTAGGGCAAAGAGATGAACTAACTGTTTTTGGTGATGATTATGATACGGAAGATGGCTCTTGCATACGAGATTATTTACATGTCGTTGATTTAATAGATGCGCATATTTTAGCGTTTCAACATTTAAAAAATGGTGGAGAATCAGGTGCGTTTAACTTAGGTAGTAGCCAAGGTTATTCAGTGTTTGAAATTTTAGAAGCAGCAAGAAAAGTCACAGGTAAAACAATAAACGCAGTTGTTGGTGAAAGAAGAGCTGGAGATCCTAGCAAATTAATTGCATCAAGTAATAAAGCACAGGAAGTATTAGGATGGAAACCTAAACATGATGATATACACGATATTATTGGTTCTGCTTGGCAATGGCATGAAAAGCACCCCAACGGGTATCAGGAGGTATAATGGATGTTATTGAATCACTACGCTGTTCAACTATTTGTATCTCACGCTATAGCACATGGAGATTATGAAGTGGAAGATGCCATTTATATTCAAAATAGATTGCTGAGTATTTTAAATGCTTCAGGCATAGAGGACACAACATCTTCCAAATTTAATTCTGAGACTACAGCGCTTGAGATAACGCAATATTGGATTCAAGAAGCAATCAATGCGAAATGTATAGATGACGCTTTATATAGCAAAGAAATCATTGAAGCACAAATATTAGATTTAATCACACCACGACCATCTGTACTGAACTATAAGTTTTATGAATTATATCAACAGAGTCCAAAGAAAGCGACAGACTATTTTTATAACATAACCAAACGCAATCATTATGTGAAAGAAGATGCAATTGCGCATAATATAAATTTCAACACAGCAAGTGAGTATGGTGATATGGAAATAACAATCAATTTATCCAAACCAGAAAAAGATGCTAAACAAATTGCCAAAGCGAAAGAAGCGCCTGCAACAGATTATCCTAAATGTGCACTATGCATGGAAAATGAAGGTTTTAAAGGGTCTGTAATACAAGCAGCGAGAACAAATCACCGTATCATCAGATTGAACTTAGGACAAGAACAATGGGGATTTCAATATTCTCCATATGCCTATTTCAAAGAACATAGTATTGTGTTATCTCAATCACATGTTCCTATGAAGATAGATAAGCAAACATTTGTACAACTGTTGGATTTTGTAGATAAATTTCCGCATTATTTTATTGGTTCAAATGCAGATATTCCGCTTGTTGGCGGTTCAATATTGACACACAATCATTATCAATCGGGTAGACACACATTTCCGATGGATAATGCTAAGGAAATGAACAATTTTAACTTAAAACAATTTTCAACAGTAACGGCTTCTACATTGTATTGGCCTATGAGTGTTATTCGTTTGAAAAGTGAAGATAAAAATGATTTGGTGGCAGCGGCAGAATTTATTAGAAAAGCATGGAATAGTTATTCAGATGAAACTGTAGATATAAGAGCATACAGTAAAAATGGTGAGCGTCATCATACTGTAACGCCGATTGCCCGTTATAGGGAACAACAATATGAACTTGATATTGTTTTAAGAGACAATCAAACATCGGAACAATATCCAGATGGTATATTTCATCCCCATCAAGACGTTCAACATATCAAGAAAGAAAACATTGGATTAATAGAAGTAATGGGGACTGCCATTTTGCCTGGTAGATTAAAACAAGAATTACAACAGGTTAAAGCATTTTTATTAGGTGAACAACAACAAGTGCCAAGCATACATCAACCATGGGCAGAAGACATGACACAACGATATGATATTCATGAGAAAAACGTAAATGAAATTATTGAAAAAGAACTTGGTTTCAAATTCAAACGTGTACTTGAAGACGCAGGTGTATTTAAAAACACATCACAAGGCCAAAGTGCATTTAAAACATTTATAGCATCGTTACAATAAATATTTTGAAAATTGAGCTATACGAAGTACCTTTTACTTTTGTATACGCTCTTTTTTTTTGAAATAAATAGGCATATAATTATATGAAAAAGGAGACAATCAAATGAAAAACACTTGGAAATTTTTAATGATTGCAACGATTATGGCATGTATATTAATAACTGGATGCTCTAATAGCGATAAGAAGCAGAGTGAAAAAGATGCTAGCACTCAGGATGATCATAAGAAAGAAATACATATTTCAGCTGCAGCAAGTTTAACAGATGTCACTAAAGATTTAGAACGAGCATTTAACAAAAAACATAAAAATGCTAAAATCACCTTTAATTATGGTGGGTCAGGCGCATTGAGACAACAAATAGAAAAAGGCGCACCTGTAGATGTATTTATGTCTGCAAATACAAAAGATGTAGATGCTTTAGGTAAGCAAGCTCAAAATAAATATGAATACGCACAAAATGACTTAGTGCTTATAGGTGAAGATAATAGTACATATAAGAATGTGTCTGATTTAAAACAAGGTGAAAAATTGGCTATCGGCGAGACTAAATCTGTGCCTGCAGGGAAATATGCTGAGCAATACTTAAAAGATCATCAATTATATGATGATGTTAAACCACATTTAGTTTTTGCAAAAGACGTGCGACAAGTATTAAATTATGTTGAAAAAGGCAATGCTCAATTAGGTTATGTTTATAAAACAGATTTATATCAAAGTCAAAAAAATGGTGATAGTAACGTAAAAGAAATTCAAACCGCTAAATTAAAACAGCCAATCACATATAAGTCAGCGACAGTTTCAGATAAAAAATTAGCAACAGCGTGGATTGAATTTTTAAAAACAGATGAAGCGCAAGAAATTTTAAAAAAATATAAATTTAAAGTATAGGGGGTAGCAGAAATGCCAGATGTCACGCCGTTTTGGATATCATTAAGGGTTGCAATTATCAGTACGATTATCGTTACGATACTAGGTGTTTTTATATCAAGATGGTTGTATAAGCGTCGTGGCTTTATAACGAGACTTTTAGAAAGTTTCATTGTCTTACCAATTGTGTTACCACCGACAGTGATGGGTTTTATTTTACTGATTGTATTTTCACCACATAGTGTGGTTGGAAGATTTTTTAGCGATGTATTACATTTGCCAGTTGTATTTACTTTAACTGGTGCCATAATAGCCTCCATCATTGTCAGCTTTCCGCTGATGTATCAGCATACTGTACAAGGATTTAGGAGTATAGATCCTAAAATGTTGAATACTGCAAGAACGATGGGTGCAAGTGAAAATAAAATTTTTATGAAATTAGTTTTACCGTTATCTAAGCGCTCAATACTTGCTGGTGTAATGATGAGTTTTGCACGGGCAATTGGAGAATTTGGTGCTACGTTAATGGTAGCAGGTTATATTCCTAATAAAACTAACACGTTACCTTTAGAAATATATTTTTTAGTAGAGCAGGGAAAAGAGAATCAAGCATGGTTATGGGTGATTGTATTAGTTGCATTTGCTATCACTGTAATTGGTACAATCAATCTATTGAATAAAGATGGTTATCGGGAGGTTCGTTAATGCTTAATATATCTTTGAATCATCTTTTAAATAGTACACAATTACATGTAAAAATAGATGATACTACACCTAAAATTTATGCCATTAAAGGACCTTCAGGTATAGGTAAAACAACAATTTTAAATATGCTTGCTGGTCTACAGCAACCAGATCAAGCGTATATACAGATTAACGACCATATATTGACAGATACTACTTCAAATGTTGATGTAAAAATTCAAAAACGCAATATCGGTTATTTATTTCAAGATTATCAATTATTTCCAAATATGACTGTGTTTCAAAACATCACTTTTATGACACAGTATTCACAGCATATAGACAATTTGATGAATCAATTAAACATTGTTCACTTAAAGGATAAATTTCCAATACGTTTATCTGGTGGTGAATCCCAACGTGTTGCATTAGCTAGAACATTAAGTACTAAACCAGACTTGATGTTACTAGATGAGCCGTTTTCTAGTTTAGATGATACAACAAAAGCAGAAAGTATTTTGTTAGTAAAACGAATCTTTAAATTATGGAATATACCTATTATTTTTGTTACTCATTCTCAATATGAAGCAGAAGTACTGGCACATGAAATTATTAATATCGGATGATATGCAACTATAATTTATGAGAGGTTGCGTAAGAATTATGATCACATTTATAAATAAGTAGGGGGTGATCCAATGATAATCGAATGTTTGGGAACTTCTGGGGGTGTACCAACACTTTATCAATCAGTTTCACAGCATAAAGATGCACAAAAACGAACAGGGCCTGGTATCTTCATTCATGATTTACAATTACTAATCGACACTTCGGAAGATATATTTCAACAACTAAGACAATCAAAAATTTATGATATAAAATATGGCATTTATTCTCATTGGCATCCAGATCACACGATGGGGATGAGGATATGGGAAACACTCAATTTTGATTTTATTCACAAAGTACCTAAGTCCAAAACGACAACGGTTTATATTACAACTCAAGAAGTGGAAGATTTTAAAGCATATTTTGCGCGTTGGGAATATGTTCAATATTTAGAATCATTAGGCGTAATTAACCTAGTAATTGTTGACAATGATGCAGAAATTAGTTTTGAAGACACAACGGTAGAGTGGATTCAATTAGCAGAGCAATTCGCGTTTGGTTTTTATTTAACTACAAATACCAAACGTATACTTATTATTCCAGATGAAATTAAAGGCTTTCGACCAACGGAGAAGTTGAAAAATGTTGATGTTGCTATTTTACCTTTTGGTAGCAATGAAGTTAATCCTATAACTAATGAACGTATTCATCCAGAAGGTATGTTAAATGCTTTAGGAGAGGTTACATTCGATGAATGTGTGACTATTGCTAAAACTATTAATGCTAAGCATACATATTTTACTCATATTGAAGCTACTGAAAGTTTAACGAAGGCACAAATTAAACAATTAGAAGAGCGATTAGAAGAAGATGGCTTAAAATCAACCATTGCATTTGATGGATTGAAAATTCAAATTTAAATAATGATTAGTGATTTTAATACCAAAAATCAAAGTATCAGCAATCGCCATAAATGTATCATTATATCTTTTGAAACTGTTTTGCGATAAGGAGTAGGACTATGAAATCAATATCTAGTTTTGATTTTGTACCTACTCTTTTATTTTGCCTTTTGGGTAATATGAATAAAAGTGGTGTACATGATTTTTGATTAATGAATTCAAACCGTTGTTACATAGATCGCCAAGATTTATAATGAAAATAATGACGCAAAGTGAGGGATTTCATAGTGAATGAAGAACGTTATTCAAGGCAAATGCTATTTAAGCATATAGGCACATCTGGGCAAGAGAAAATTATGAATGCACATGTGCTAATTATAGGTATGGGTGCTTTAGGAACACACCTTGCGGAAGGACTTGTGAGAGCTGGTGTAGGTGAGTTGACGATTGTCGATAGAGATTATATTGAATTTAGTAACTTGCAGCGCCAGACGATGTATACAGAAAGGGATGCAGTAGATAAGTTACCTAAAGTAATCGCAGCAGAACGAAATCTAATGGCAATACGTCAAAATCTGAACTTGCACATACACATTGCACATGTTGATCGATTATTCCTAGAAACATATGCGCAAGATGTTGAACTTATACTAGATGCTACAGATAATTTTGAAACAAGACAATTGATTAATGATTTTGCTTATAAAAATACCATACCATGGATTTACGGTGGCGTCGTACAGAGTACTTATGTGGAAGCAACATTTATACCTAAACAAACACCATGTTTTAACTGTTTAGTTCCACAGTTACCTGCAATTAATATGACTTGTGATACAGTAGGTGTTATTCAGCCAGCAGTCACTATGACGACCAGTTTACAATTAAGAGATGCATTAAAAATATTAACTGGCGCAACAATAGCGACTAAAGTTACTTACGGTGATATTTGGGAAGGTACACACTTTACATTTGGCTTTAGTAAACTGCATGATAGTGCTTGTACAACTTGTGGTACACAACCGACATATCCTTATCTCAATACAACACAAAGACAATTTGCAAGTTTATGTGGCAGAGATACTGTTCAATATGAAAACCCAGAAATTTCCCAGGAAATGTTAGAAGCATTTTTACAACAACAAGAAATACCATATCAACGTAATCCTTACATGTTACATTTTGAATACAAAAAACATAGAATTGTTAGCTTTAAAGGCGGGAGATTATTAATTCATGGTATGACTCATCCACAACAAGCGATAACGTTGATCAACCAATTATTCGGCTAAGGAGGTTTAATATGCATACAAATGTAAAGCTTGATAGAAATATTAGATGTGCAGTATTAACTGTTTCTGATACAAGAGATTATGAAACCGATAAAGGTGGTAAATTAGTTAAAGAGTTACTTTCAACATTAAACGTTATGATTACAGAATCACATTATAAAATTGTTAAAGATGAACAAACTGTAATTACTGAGCAATTAAAGCATTGGCTAGCAGAGGATATTGATGTCATTATCACCACAGGAGGTACTGGTATAGCACAAAGAGATGTAACGATAGAAGCTGTTTCCAGTTTGATTACGAAGGAAATTGAAGGATTCGGAGAATTATTTAGATATCTAAGTTATACAGAAGATGTTGGGACTCGTGCGTTGTTATCTCGAGCAATTGCTGGCACGGTAAATAATAAATTGATTTTCAGTATACCAGGCTCTACTGGTGCAGTTAAATTAGCATTAAATAAGCTCATTAAACCAGAATTGAATCATTTAGTGCAAGAGATTACAAAATAAATTAGAGCCCAACATTTTAAGTTTGTTGGACTCTATTTCTTACATATTAATATTTATGACAACTATCTTTGATAGTCACCAGATTTACCGCCTGTTTTAGAGAGTAGATAAGTTTCTCCAATGACCATGCCTTTATCTAACGCTTTTGTCATATCATAAACAGTAAGTGCTACAGCTGAAGCGGCAGTGAGCGCTTCCATCTCCACACCAGTTTTTCCAGTTGTAGAGACCGTTGCCTGTATATTTAAAGTGTATGCTTGTGTTTTTTCTTGCCAATCAAATGTAATATCTATACCAGTTAAAGGTAATGGATGACACATTGGTATAATATCAGATGTGTTTTTTGCAGCCATAATACCAGCAATTTGAGCAGTATTAAGCACATTCCCTTTTTGGTTAGTATGATCAACGATTTGTTTATAAATCGCTGGATTTACCGTAATACTAGAATGCGCAGTAGCTGAGCGTTTTGTTGTGTTTTTGTCAGAGACGTCTACCATTTTCGCATTTCCTTGTTTGTTTATATGGGTGAATTCAGTCAAAGTATCCCTCCTAATCGTGTTCTAGTATATCATGAAATTATTAATTATAAGGAGTAGATTTACGATGCCTGTAGAGAAAAGAAATCCGATTCCAGTGAATGAAGCAATTCAACGTGTGGTAAAGCAAAATATTTTTACAAATAGAATCACTTTACCTTTAGCAGAAAGTTTAAACTATATTTTAGCTGAAGACATTGTAGCAACTCATGAGATACCAAGGTTTGATAAATCACCATATGATGGTTTTGCATTAAGAAGTATTGATACAAAAGAGGCGAGCGGTGACAATCGCATTAAATTTAAAGTCATTGACCACATTGGAGCGGGATCAGTTTCAACTAAAAAAGTTGGAGCATTTGAAGCTGTAAGAATTATGACAGGTGCACAAATACCTGAAGGCGCCGATGCTGTAGTTATGCTTGAACAAACTGTCGAAGGTGAACATGATTTTACGATAAGAAAAACTTTTAGCGAAAATGAGAATGTTTCGTTAAAGGGTGAAGAAACCAAAGTTGACGATATTGTATTAGAAAAAGGACAATGTGTTAATCCAGGTGCAATCGCTGTTTTGGCAACATATGGCTATACAGAAGTTCCAGTTTTTGAAAAACCTAGCGTGGCTGTGATTGCTACAGGAAGTGAATTGTTGGATGTTAGCGACGATTTAGAACCGGGAAAAATTCGTAATTCAAATGGTCCTATGATAACTGCATTAGCAAAAAAGCATCAGTTAGATGTCAATGCATATAAAATTCAACAAGATGATTTAAATAGTAGTATTCAAGTGATGCGTGAAGCAATGGTTGAGCATGATATTGTCATTACAACTGGAGGTGTGTCAGTAGGCGATTTCGATTATTTGCCTCAAATTTATGAAGCGGTCAACGCTAAAGTCTTGTTTAATAAAATCGCCATGCGTCCAGGAAGTGTCACTACGGTAGCTATTGCAAATAACAAATATTTATTTGGATTATCAGGTAACCCCTCTGCTTGTTTCACCGGGTTTGAACTCTATGTCAAACCTGCAATACAGCATATGATGGGCGCTAAAGCGATATATCCACAAATTGTGCAGGCCACACTCATGGAAGATTTTAAAAAGCCAAATCCATTTACTAGATTTATTCGAGCAACAGTGACTTTTAATGGTAAAGAGATGACGGTTGTGCCATCAGGATTTAATAAGTCCGGTGCAGTAGTAGCGATTGCGCATAGTAATGCAATGATTGTGTTACCTAGTGGTACAAGAGGATATCAAAAAGGCCACACAGTTGATGTCATTTTAACTGAATCACAAGCATATGAAATGGATACGACGCTATGATATTACAAATCGTAGGTTATAAAAACTCGGGGAAAACCACTTTGATGACGCACGCAGTGAAATTTTTAAAATCACATGGCTTTTGTGTAGCAACGGTTAAACACCACGGTCAACATGACTTAAACTTGGCAGATATTGAACTGCAGGCAAATACTGTTGATCACATGAAACATTTTAATGCAGGTGCAGATCAAAGTATTGTTCAAGGACATCATCTGCAACAAACAGTTACACGAACTGAAAAACAAAGGTTGGATGAAATCATTGATAAATCTGTTACAATAGACAGTGACATCATTTTAGTAGAAGGTTTTAAAGAGGCAAATTATGATAAAGTGCTTATATATCGTGATGATGCTGATTACCAAAAGTTAAATAAATTAACAAATATTCAGTATTATATTAACATTGGGCAACCATTAGCATTTCAAAAATTTGAGCAATGGTTATTATCTTTCGTTAACGAAAAGGGAATGGATTAAATGAAACAATTTGAAATTACAAATAAGACAATAGAAACCGAACAATATCGCCAATATGTGCTCAATGAACATCAAGGTGCTGTTGTTGTTTTCACTGGTCATGTACGTGAGTGGACAAAAGGAGTTAAAACAGAGTATTTAGAGTATGAAGCGTATATACCTATGGCAGAGAAAAAGTTGGCACAAATAGGTGATGAGATTTCAAACAAATGGCCAGGGACAAAAACGGCCATTGTCCATAGAATTGGACCGTTAGCTATTTCTGATATAGCGGTATTGATAAGTGTATCATCGCCACATAGAAAAGATGCTTATCGTGCTAATGAATATGCAATTGAGCGTATTAAAGAGGTAGTGCCCATTTGGAAAAAAGAAATTTGGGAAGATGGTGCTGAATGGCAAGGTCATCAACATGGTAACCATGAGGATGCAGTTGGAGGGAAAAAATTATGAAAGTTTTATACTTTGCGGAAATAAAAGAAGTATTGGATAAAAGTTCAGAAGATATTGACTTAAGTTATGATATTACCGTCGATGAATTTGTATCAGATTTGTTTGAGCGTTATCCTAGTATTAATAGCAAAAAGTTTCAAATTGCGATTAATGAAGAATTTGTCAAAGGTGATGATATCGTAAAACCTAATGATACTGTAGCGTTGATACCACCAGTTAGTGGAGGGTAATGGAAATATGAAAGCAATCATACTTGCTGGTGGACAATCAGAAAGATTTGGAAAACCAAAAGCATTTGCAAAGATTCATTCACAAATGTTTTATAAACGTATCATTGAAGTTTTAGAAGCTACAAATATGTTCAATGAAATAATTATTAGCACAAATGAAATATTAGCACATGAATTTGATTATGATAATATTGTTATCGATCATGCTAAAAACAAAGGTAAAGGCCCGCTGGCTGGAATTTACTCTGTCATGAAACAACATACTGACGAAACGCTTTTCTTTGTGATTTCTGTAGATACACCGATGATTACACAAAAAGCAATAAGTAAATTGTATCAATTTATGGTTGAACATTTAATAGAAGATCAACTAGATATCGCCGGTTTCCAAGAAGATGGCATGCCCATTCCAACGATGGCTTTTTATAGTCCACATACGCTTTCTTTTATAGAGGCAGCATTGGAATCAGGTGATTACAGCCTTAAGAATGTCTATTCAAAAGTCAAAAGTGATTGGTTAGATGTGCACGAAATTGGTTCATCTGATTATTGGTACAAAAATATTAACTATCAACAAGACTTAATAGATTTACATCACGACATTAAGAATAGATAGGGGGCTGATCAGATGGTAGAGCAAATAACTGATAAACTTGGGCGTCCAATTCGAGATTTAAGATTGTCAGTTACAGATCGTTGCAATTTTCGTTGTGACTATTGTATGCCAAAAGAAATATTTGGTGATGACTTTGTTTTCCTACCCAAAGATGAATTACTTACTTTTGATGAAATGGTCCGTATTGCTAAAGTTTATACGCGATTAGGAGTCAAAAAAATACGTATTACCGGTGGAGAGCCTCTACTCCGAAGAGATTTATATAAATTAATATACGAGTTGAATCAACTTGATGGTATAGAGGATATTGGTTTAACTACCAACGGTTTATTATTAAAAAAACATGGTCAAAGATTATATGATGCTGGTTTAAGACGTATTAATGTAAGTTTAGATGCGATTGATGACAAAGTGTTCCAAGCTATAAACAACCGGAATATCAAAGCTTCCACAATTTTACAGCAAATAGATTATGCGGTCTCAATTGGTTTTCATGTCAAAGTAAATGTAGTTGTTCAAAAAGGTGTGAACGATGATCAAATTTTACCTATGATTCAATATTTCAAAGATAAAGATATTGAAATACGCTTTATTGAATTTATGGATGTAGGCAATGATAATGGTTGGGACTTCAGTAAAGTAGTAACAAAAGATGAAATGTTAAAAATGGTTGAGTCATCATTTGATATAGAACCTGTAAAACCTAAATATTTTGGTGAAGTAGCTAAATATTATCGACATAAAGATAATGGTGCTAAGTTTGGTCTTATCACAAGTGTATCTGAATCATTCTGTTCAACATGTACACGTGCAAGATTATCATCAGATGGTAAGTTTTATGGTTGTCTATTTAGTACGGTAGATGGATTTAATGTAAAGTCATTTATGCGATCAGGCGTGTCAGATGAAGCTCTGTTTGAACAATTTAAAGCTTTATGGAATATTAGAGATGATAGATATTCAGATGAACGTACTGCACAAACAGTAGCTAATAGAAAACGTAAAAAAATCAATATGAACTATATTGGTGGCTGACTTATCAAATACAATCGTTTATGGAGATTGCACTTTTATCACAACATTCATAGCTATTAAATTTTTAAGAAGTTCAAATAACTAATAATACGAAAATTATATTCATTTATGAAGTTATTCTAAAATATATTAAGAGTAGGAGATAATTCAAATTTCAATTGAATTATCTCCTACTCATTTTTTTTATAATTTGAACTCATATCTTATGTGAAATGATTTCAAAAATGAGGAAAGATATTTTTATATGAAAATGTATTATACATAAGTAATTTTTTAACGATTAAAGATAATGAACAATAGAAAAAGATTACCATAATCAATTGTAGCTATATAAAAACTTTACAATAGTAAAATTTATTTATCTGTTTCTTTTAAAATAATAGATTTAATGAAGAAAGTGTTATATAATATTTTAAAAGCTTATTCATTATATAAAGCCAATACTAACAATGAAAGTAAATCATGAGGAGGCCAAATTTATGGAAAGTAAAGCATCATTTTATATTACGTCTGAGAGGGCTTTAAGTCAGTTGAAACATTGGTTGAAGTCAGCTCACCGTTTATCTATCGAAGAGTTTGTAGTTTTGTTTAAGGTTTATGAAGCTAATAAAATTAGCGGAAAAGAATTAAGAGATACCTTACATTTTGAAATGTTATGGGACACTAGTAAAATAGATGTTATTATAAGAAAGATTTACAAAAAAGAATTGATTTCAAAAGTTCGATCAGAAACAGATGAAAGACAAGTGTTCTATTATTACACAGATGATCAGTTAAAAGTAATAGATGATATTATAACAGAAATCGAAAACATAAAAGTTGCTTAATCATTAAGGTTACAATCAGATGATGATCAATAACAACAATATAAATTTGAAATAAGCCAAGTGCTAAAATAGCATTTGGTTTTTTTATATATTTGAAATATAGAATAAACCTAATTCAGTAATAATTATAATATAAATAAACAAATTTCAATTTTAAATATTGTAAAATGTAGACGAATTGACGCTTCATCCATAAAGTATGTAAAAAAACTGCCAACAATACTTTTGTTGACAGCTAAAACCAATCTTTTTCGGGATATATAGTTTATTGTTTAATGAAAAGATTAGATGTTCATGTGTTTTACTTTTCTACCATGAACAAAGTAATAAATAACTCCAGTAATTAAAACCAGTACACCCATAATAGCGTATAATTGAGCGAATGAAACTGCAGAGGTTACAAATCCTAATATATATGGACCAAAGCCTAGTCCTAAGTCTAAACCAATGAAGTAAGTTGAGGTAGCTATTCCATATTTTGCCGGTGGAGATACTTTGATTGCAATTGCTTGCATACAAGAAGAAATATTTCCGTAACCAGCACCAAGGAGTAATCCCGCAAGAATTAATAACCAACTATTATTTGTAATACTTAACGTTAAAAAGGTAAGTATTAAAAAGATGAAAGCAGGATAAGCGATGACGTTTTCATTTTTGAGATCCATCATTCTACCAGCGATTGGTCTTGTAATGAGTGATGCAATAGCATAAAAAATAAAGAAATAACTAGATATTGTAACTAAATTAATTTCTTGTGCAAAAAATTGTAAAAATGTCAGAATAGACGAATAAGATAACCCGGCAAGGAGCATAATGATTGCCACAGGTAATGCTTCTTTGGCGATGTAGTTATTAATATTAAATTTTTTACTTTCAGTAGTTTGAGGTTTTATGATATCACGCGTTGTATCGATATTTAACTTAACGAAAAATGAAATGATAAAACTAATGATACCGCACATTAAACAAAGTAAAAATAACAATTGAATTGGGAATGTATTAATAAGTAAAAGGCCAAAAAATGGACCGATTGCAGCGCCGATAACTAAGCTTAAAGAGAATAAACTAATACCTTCACTTTTTCTCTCCTGAGGCGTTGCATATGCAGCAATTGTTCCTGTCGCTGTTGTAGTAACCCCAGTAGCAATACCATTAACTAATCTCGTGAACATTAAAATAGCTAAGGCACCTTCTATAAAATAGAACAATTGTGTGATGATTAATAAGATTAAACCAATGATTAAAATCCGTTTAGGACCTATTTTATTAACGTACTTTCCAGTGATAAATCGTCCGATTAAAGAACCGATAATAAATAATCCGGATACAAGTCCTGCCATACTGTCTGAGGCATGATATTCAGATTTTGTATAACTTGCTATGATAACGATAAGTAAATACATGCATAAGTAGACTAAAAAATTAGTTATGAAATTAATATTAAAATTCTTTGTCCAAATTGGTGTCTTCATCGATGCTGATTGATTCATGTTAAAACTCCTCTTTCTCTAAAATTTTCGCGTGAATAAGTTGTATTGATTGTGTGATATGCTCCAGTTCTGAATCTGACAAACCTGTATTTTTAATGATTTCATCTTGCACTTTATCTACGCGAGTACTAATGCTTTTATAAAGATTTTCTCCTTTTTGAGAAAGTGAAAGCCATTTTTCTCGTTTATCGGTACCTGTTTCTACAGTTAATAAAGATTTTTCAGAAAGCACTTTTAATATTTTTCTTGTGGTCGGTTTTTCAATAGAGCGTCGTTTTGAAATTTGTACTAAAGTGGTTGGGGCATTATAGGAGATATCTTTTAAAACGAGCCATTGTGCAGGATAGAGATCAAATGATTCAAAGATGGGTTGGAATAGTTTTGTATATGGTCTATAAATTGCAATGATATTATCAAAGATAAATTTATTTTGCATGAATGCACA
Organism: Staphylococcus sp. GDY8P54P; assembly: GCF_017892645.1. NCBI lineage: Bacteria > Bacillati > Bacillota > Bacilli > Caryophanales > Staphylococcaceae > Staphylococcus > Staphylococcus sp. GDY8P54P. Next base: position 120,932 of record NZ_JAESLN010000037.1, read on the forward strand.
CCTCCGAAAATAGTTAGCGAAGCTAACTTAATTTTTAAACAAGTTATATTTTAGTCTATTCTGCCAAGGAAATCAATAGCTATTTTTTTAAATATGATTTTTAATCACTATATAAATATGATTTCACAAAAGTAAATTAAATCGTAATCATAGGTTATCAGAAGTAAACGCTCAAACAATTTGTTAGAATAAATATAAAGAAAAAGTAGGGGGATCAAGGTATGCAAGATTTAAAATTAGATCATATCGTTCATTATGTACAACAATTAGATAATTTCAAATTCCCAGGCCATTTATTTACACTATATCAAGGTGGTAAGCATGATAAATTAGGCACATATAATCGTTTAGCGTACTTAAATAATGCTTACATTGAATTACTTGATATTTATAAACCAGAAAAATTGCAAAAAATTGTCAAAAGTGAAGAAGGGCGAGTCTCATTTCCTTCAAAAATCGTTCAAGATCAGTATAAACAAGGACTGAAAACAATAGCATTTCAAACGCAAGATATTACCAAACTAAAAGAAAAACTTGAAGCACAAAATATAGATGTTATAGGTCCTGTAGAAATGGAAAGGGAAAATACTAAAGGAGAAAAGACTACATGGCGCTTGTTATATATAGCTGATCCAGATTATAGAGTCAAACCGCCATTTTTTATTCAATGGAATGAAAATATTGAAACAAGAGAAGAAAAGCTAACATCATTACGGCAAAATGCCTTTAGTATCAAGGGAATTGAAATTAATAGTACAGAAAGAACACATACGGTTGAAAAATGGCAACAGTGGTTTGGGATGGAAATCGTGAATGATACAGAAACGTTCACGACATTAAAGTTGAAAAACGATGATATTGTATATCGTATATACGATGGTGAGTATTCAGGTTATAAAGCGGTTACTTTGAAAGACGATCATACAACTTCACCGTACACTTTAATCATTAGAGGGCTTAAGTACAAAGTTGAAGCGGATTAGTAAATGTAAACATACATACTATGTGCAATAACGACGATGTGTATCACAGAAGTGATTAGTGTTAAAATAGTTAAGTAAGTTCCCCATTTATTTTTATTAGATAAAAGTAGTAAATACACTGTTGCTACAAATGTAAAAACAGCGAGAATGATTCTTAAACTTAGATATGAAACATTAAACGTTGTACTAAATGTTTGGATTACAAAAATTAAATTGATTAAAAAGAGTAATGACAATATAATGATACGCACTAGAACACCTCATTTCGTATCATATTATAGCAAATAATAGGAAATGATGTGAAAGAATGTGTGAAGCAATGTATAATAACAAAGTATGTAATGGTAAAAGGAGATATCAGTTTTTATGGAAAAGATGAATATAACAAATCAAGCTCATGATGCATTTGTTAAAGCGCATCCGCAAGGTGATCTATTACAATTAACAAAATGGGCAGAAACAAAGCGATTGACTGGCTGGTACTCAAAGCGTATCGCAGTAGGTGAAGATGGTGAGATTTTAGGAGTGGCCCAGTTATTATTTAAAAAGGTTCCTAAATTGCCTTATACGCTATGCTATATTTCAAGAGGTTTTGTAACAGATTATAGTAATAAACTCGCATTAGAAACATTACTAGAATACGCAATTCAGATAGCAAAAGAAGAAAAAGCTTATGCAATAAAAATCGACCCTGATGTTGAAGTAGATAATGGTGCTGATGCACTTACACATCTAAGAGCATTAGGTTTTAGACATAAAGGGTTTAAAGAAGGACTTTCGAAAGATTATATCCAACCAAGAATGACAATGATAACACCGATTGATAAGAACGATGACGCTTTAATTCAAAGTTTTGAAAGACGTAATCGTTCAAAAGTTAGATTGGCATTAAAACGTGGTACGAAAGTAGAACGTTCTGATAGAGAAGGTTTGAAAACATTTGCCGAATTAATGAAAATTACGGGTGAAAGAGATGGCTTTTTAACGAGAGATATTAGCTATTTCCAAAATATATATGATGCTTTACATCCCGATGGAGATGCAGAATTATTCTTAGTGAAATTAGAGCCTAAACCCGTGCTTAAGGATTTACGCCAAGATTTAGCGCAGTTAGAAAAGGAAAAAGAAAAGCTAGCTGAGAAAAAACAAGATAAAAAGACATTAAATAAAATAAACGATGCTGACAATAAAATGAAAAAAACGCAAGAACTTATCAATGAGATGGAAGCTTTAGAAGCTAAGCACCCAGAAGGATTATATTTATCAGGTGCATTGCTTGTGTTTGCTGGAAATAAATCTTATTATCTGTATGGCGCGTCATCAAATGATTATCGAGACTTCTTGCCAAATCATCACATGCAATTTGCAATGATGCAATACGCTCGAGCACATGGTGCAAAAACATATGATTTTGGTGGCACAGATAATGATCCCGATAAGGAATCAGACCATTATGGATTGTGGGCATTTAAGAAAGTATGGGGAACTTATTTAAGTGAAAAAATAGGTGAATTTGATTATGTGTTAAATAAACCATTATATCAAGTTATTGAAAATGTTAAACCTAAATTGACTAAAGCTAAAATAAAACTTTCACGTAAATTAAAACGTTAGTAGTTTTGTTTGTGATTTTGTAAAAAGTAGACACGTTATAAAGTTTTAATATGCAACTTAAACTTTATAACGTGCATTTTTTTGAATTTAGAAAATACATATATAATTAAGCGTAATGAAATTAAATGAAGTATCGCATTAAAATGCTAGTTGAGAGGAGAAAAGATATGATTAAAAAACTATTACAGTTTTCACTTGGAAATAAATTTGCAATTTTTCTTATGGTATTGCTGGTCATTTTAGGTGGTGTGTATTCAAGTGCAAAAATGAAACTTGAATTATTACCTGATGTTGAGCCACCAGTGATTACAGTACAAACAACCATGCCTGGTGCTACACCAGAAACGGTGAAGGAAGAAATTAGTGATAAAATTGATGACCAAATAAGGTCAATGGCAAGTGTGAAAAATGTTAATGCACAATCTATTCAAAATGCTTCTATGGTTTCTGTTGAATATGAAAATGGCACAGATATGGATAAGGCAGAAAACGATTTAAAAAAAGAACTTGATAAAATTAAGTTTGATGATGGTGTGGAAGACCCCGACTTAACAAGGAATTCAATGAATGCTTTTCCAATTGTGGCTTATTCTTTTACCACAATGGATAATAATTTAAAAGATACAACAAAAAAAGTTAACAATCAGTTACTACCTAAACTTCAAACAATCGATGGTGTACAAAATGCACAATTGAATGGACAAACATCTAGAGAAGTTTCAATTAAATTTGATCAGGAAAAATTACAAGACAGAGGATTGACTGTAGATAGTGTGGAACAATTCTTAAAGGGTGCCACAAGTGAAACCCCGTTAGGTTTATTCCAGTTCGGTAAAACTGAAAAGTCAGTAGTGGTTGATGGCCAATTTACTTCAATAAGTGCATTGGAAAACCTTGAGATTCCATTATCAGCTTCAAGTATGAGCACTCAAGGTAACAACGATGAAAATGCAAGTCAAAGTACGAGTGACCAAAGTTCATCACAAGGAGGTAACATGGCAGCAGCAATGCCTACCTCAGATGATCAAGACGGTGAAAATAGCATGCCTTCTGTTAAACTCAAAGACATTGCAAATATTTCAGTTGGTGATGAACGACAATCTATTTCTAAAACAAATGGCAAAGATGCAGTCAATGTACAAGTGACGAAAGCACAAGATGCCAATACTGTTAAAGTAGCAAAAGATACGAAAAAAGAAATTGATGAATTTACCAAAGACAATAAAGATATCAAAGCTACTAAAGTTATGGATACTGCGAAACCAATAGAAGACTCGCTGTATACAATGATTGAAAAAGCAGCACTCGGTACGATTGTTGCCATAATTGTTATATTATTATTTTTAAGAAATATTAGAACAACAGCAATTTCAGTCGTTTCGATACCGATGTCTATATTAATTGCAATGGTTGCATTGAAATTAACAGATGTGTCGTTAAATATATTGACACTTGGTGCGTTAACAGTTGCGATAGGTCGAGTGATCGATGATTCAATTGTTGTAGTTGAAAATATTTATAGACGTTTATCAGATAAAAAAGAAACACTAACTGGTAACAGCCTCATTATTAGTGCGACGAGTGAAGTATTTAAACCGATAATGTCGTCGACTATCGTTACTATTATAGTTTTTCTCCCATTGGCGTTTGTCAATGGTTCAGTAGGTGAGATGTTTAGGCCATTTGCATTAGCGATTGCATTTAGTTTACTAGCTTCTTTACTTGTTTCGATTACCATCGTACCTTCTTTAAGTGCTACTTTCTTCAAAAAAGGTGTCAAACAACAGAGAGAAGAAACATTAGGTCTGGTAGGAAGAGGATATAAACGTATACTCCGCTGGTCATTAGCGCACAAATGGATTGTAATGATTTTAAGTACAATCATTTTAATCGCTAGTATCGGTTTAGGGGCCGCTAAACTAGGGACTAGTTTTATCTCAACTGGAGAAGATAAATTCATGGCATTAACTTACACTCCTGAACCAGGTGAGACAGAGCAAGGTGTATTAGCACATGCCGAACAAGTACAAAAATACTTGAACACTAAAGATAAGGTGAAAACAGTTCAGTACTCTGTAGGTGGAGCAACGCCAACGGATCCTACAGGTAGTTCAAATAGTATGGCTATCATGGTTGAATATGAGAGTGATACACCTAACTTTGATGAAGAACCAGATAAAGTATTAAAACATATCAACAAATATCATCATCCTGGAGATTGGGCAAATCAGGATATGGGTACAGGTGGTACAAATAATGAATTAGCAATCACTGTTACTGGTCCATCTGTTGATGCTATCAAAGGAACTGTCAATAAAGTTGAAAAAGAAATGAAACATATTCATGGCATTGCTAATGTTAAGTCTGATTTATCTCAAACATACGAACAATATAATATCAAAGTCGATCAAAATAAAGCTTCCAATTATGGTTTGTCTGCATCACAATTAGCCATGACATTAAATCAGAATACACCTGAGCAAAGTGTCACAACCGTAAAGGAAAATGGTAAATCGATAGATGTGAAAATTAAAGAAGATAAAGAAACGGATTGGACAGAAGAAAAACTTAAAAATACTAAAATACAAACAGCTACTGGTCAATCTATTGAATTAAGTGATATCGCAAAATTAGAAAAAACAACGACGCCAAACAAAATAGAAACTAAAGCAGGAGACTATACGTCAAAAGTTTCCGGAAAAGTGACAAATGATGATGTTGGCGGGACTTCACAGAAAGTGTTGTCACAGTTAAATAAAATAGATAAGCCGAATAACGTAGACGTCAACATGGGAGGGGCAAATGAAGATATAGGAAATGCAGTAACACAATTATCTATGGCGATGTTAGCAGCAATTATTATAGTTTATTTAGTACTTGTGTTAACATTTAAAGGCGCCTTGGCACCTTTCACCATATTATTCTCATTGCCATATACAGTGATAGGTGTAGTGGTTGCATTAGTGGTGACTGGCGAGACAATATCTGTACCTAGCATGATTGGTATGCTTATGCTAATTGGTATTGTTGTAACCAATGCAATTGTGTTAATTGATAGAGTGATTAATAAACAACATCAAGGTATGGCAATGCAAGCGGCACTGTTAGAAGCAGGAGGAACGCGTATCAGACCAATACTTATGACAGCATTAGCAACGATTGGTGCGTTGCTGCCAATGTTATTTGGTCAAGACAGTTCTATTATTATTTCAAAAGGTATGGCAGCGACTGTAGTAGGTGGATTGGTTTCTTCAACCTTATTAACTTTAATTGTTGTACCAGTAATATATGAAATATTATTTACATTAAAGTCAAAAATCTTGAGAAAAAGAAAGTAAAATAAAATGCGGACATACGAGATGACATGCTTTTTGTAGATTTTGTATGTCCGTACTTATATATATGAGCACATGTTTGAATATATAAAATCAGCCCCGATAAGTTTCTTTTAATCAGAAATCTTGTCGGGGCTGATTTATATGTGTGACGTTACAGTATTTTAAAATAGTGGTTTTTAATATAAAACTAAAGTCAAAATAACATAAATTACAAATAAGATAACGCTCATTATATTTAAAATTTGAACGGCTTTTTGGTCTTTTTTGCCGTTTTTGAAAGCTGTAATTTCTACATTACCTATGATAAGCAGTAGGACAATAAAGACCCACCAATTGATTGCTGGGAACGATAATGTTGTAATAGCTACCACGAATAATAAAAGTAAAGACATAATAATACGTAAAATACGCGTTATAATGGTGTTCATTTTAAATATACTTATGTAACTTACGATTAAATATAACACTGGCAAAAATATAAGATACAGTTGCATTTATTACATCCTTTCTATGTTCGCCCTTAATCTTAGCATGTAAGTTATTGATTTACTAGGATGTTATTTATTTTCTTTTTGTCTAATTTCTGAACGTACCTCTGACATTTCTTGCTCTATTTTTTCAAGTTGTTTTATTAAAGGATCCACAGATTGATTAACTGATTCTCTTTTTTCGAGGTCTCCTTGTAATCTAACATAATCATATTTCAGTTCCGCTAATTTATCATTTAAATCCATTCAATTACCTCCATTTTTGTTTAATGTAAGCATTTCGTATATAAGTTGAATTATAACATGGATTCGAAAGCTTCTAAAATGGTTGCCACTTATGTTAAAGTATGAAAATAGAATGAAAACAGATGATTGGATGAAAGAAGGAATAATGTGACCCAACAATTTATCATTATTATATTACTCATTGCATTAGGCTATGTACTCAAACGGATAAATTACTTTAAAGCTAACGATAGTCAAGTCTTTTCAACACTCGTATTAAACATAACATTACCTTCTTTAGTGATTGTTAATTTAAATGGTGCAAGTTTAGATTTGTCACTATCAATATTACCGATAATGATGATATTGTATGGTGTTATCGCTAAGGTCATCGTGATTTGGTTTTTCTTAAAATATGACAATCACATACGTGGAACAGTTGGCATGATGACAGCTTCGCTAAATATTGGTTTATTTGCTTATCCACTTGTAGAAGCGATATGGCCTAAAACAGGAATGATATATTTTGGAATGGCAGATATAGGTGGCGCAATGATTATGTTTGGTGTTACATACTTTGTTGGCAGTTATTTCAGTAGTGCAGGTGATAATTTTGATTTTAAATATTTAGGAAAGAATTTACTTAAATCGGTTCCTTTAATGACATATATCATTATGTTTATATTAAATATGCTTAATATACACTTCCCAGAGCCTGTAATTAAATTTTTCTCTGTACTATCTGGCGCTAATATGCCACTTTCAATGATATTATTAGGTTTGATGCTCAACTTTAGTATTGATAAACGCTTCTTGCCTATTGCTTTAAAGTATTTAGGTTTACATTATGGATTGGGAATCATCGCAGGATTGCTCGTTTACTTCTTTTTACCAGTTGATAATGATATGATTAAAACAACACTACAAGTTGCTTGGTTATTACCAGTAGGTGTTGCTATTATACCTTATTCCATTCAATTTAAGTATAAGACTTTGCCACTCGTTGGAATGGTGAGTAATTTAACGATTTTAATTAGCATTATTATATTGTATGTATATCAAGCGTTATTTGTTTAATTGATTTTTGGAAGACTATGAAACGATTTGAATATAAAAAATAAGGGTCTGGGACATATCAATGGTGTCCCGGACCCTTAAATATCGAGCATAAGTATTAATGATCAAATGCATGTGTTTGGATTGGCGCGATGACTTTATCCTTTACCTCCCATAAACGCGGGGTAATTAGTCATTCCACCATCAACGTAAATGGTAGTTCCATGAATATAACTTGCTAAATCAGAGGCAAGAAATCTTGCTACATTTGCGACTTCATTTGCTTCACCAATCTCTTTTGCCGGAATCATTTCTAATGTTTCTGCCCGTGTTGCTGGGTCTGAAAATTTTTCTTTTGTATGTTCCGTTACAATTGCCCCTGGTGAAATATTATTAATGCGGATGCCATATTGAGCATATTCCATAGACATTGTTTCCATCATTAATTTTAAACCGCCTTTACTAGCAGCGTAATTCACATAATTAGGCCAAGGGATTTTATCATGTACACTTGAAGTATTAAGAATAACACCTTTTTTATTCTCTTTTAGAAATTGATTAACTGCGGCTTTGGAACCTAAAAAAGCACCTGTTAGGTTAATATCAATTACTTTTTGCCACTCATCTAAAGGCATTTCATGTGTTGGGATTGCTTTTTCAAATCCGGCATTGTTAATCATGATATCTAATGTACCAAAGTGATTTACAGTAGTTTGAATGAGGTGATCAATATCATTTTCTTTAGAGATATCTGCTTGAACTTTTAATGCTTTGCCACCAGCATTTTCAATTAATTTAATTGAGGCTTCTATAGCATCCATATGACGTTTGGATCTGTAGTTTAATACGACATTCGCTTGTTCTTCACCAAACTGCTCTGCCATGGCTTTTCCAATACCACTACCAGCCCCAGTAATAATGACTACTTTTCCTGCTAAATCTTTAAACATTTAAGATTCCTCCTAGTTATTCGGCATAAATTTTGATGAATTAAAGTGTTTAGTCGAATATAGTTTTATAATACTTGATTAAGCTTTAATATTGCCTAAAACAAATGCAGCGATAACGATTAAAATGATACCTGTCCAGATGCCTATCATCTGACGTTTATCTTTTCGTTCACCTAAAAGAAAAATGCCACCAAGTGTAGAAACAATTACTAATAATTGTGAAAATGAGAAACTTGTCGCCACACCTACTTTTGGTTGTGAATAGAACATAAACAAGTTTCCTATACCCCATATGACACCAGGTATTAGATTCCAAACTGTACTTCTAATCGTAGTTTCATGTTTAGCTGATAATATTAATCCACCTATTGCCATACCAATAGATTGGAAAAATAGGGCATTCATACCATCAACACCAAAAATTTGTGCAACTACAACATAGACGACATAACCTACAGTGGAAATTAACAAGATAGGAATTGCTTTACCAAAGTTTTTCGTACTTTCTGAAGCTTCATTTTTACCTTTAATTGAAGTAAGCGCAATACCGCCAACAAGTAAAATCATTGCAACTAAGCCAAGAATTACTTGTGTGCCAGTACTCCATTCACCTAAAAATATAGCACTAAATAAAGTGGTACCTACAAGTTGTAACCCTGTTGAAATTGGCATTGTTTTAGATACGCCAATTAAACTGACTGATTTTAATTGATAACCTTGTCCTAATGCCCAAAAAGCACCAGATATTAAACCTACAATAATGACGATGGGGTCATCGAATTTTGTATTGCCAGTAAGTAATAATAAGATACCTATGATAAGTGCACCGAAAGTAGTCCCTCTGATTTGATTGTAAGGGCCACCACCAACGAGTACATTAATTAAAACAACACTTCCCCAAAATAATGCTGGGAGCAGGGCAATTAATAAATCCATAATTAAGCTTCACTCACTCTCTATTTATTTTTACTTTCCCTTTATAAAACAATCACTGAAGATTGCCCTAGACACTCATTTTAAAGTAAAGGTATCGAATAGTAAAAATATTAGATTACAGTTCAGCTTTTTAATTTTTAAAAAAGTCTATATGGATATTAAAAATGTAAAAATATAAAACACTTATAATTTAAATGTATGCCGCTACGTACTTGAATTTTTTATATTCATAATTAATGTTAAAACCTAATTCGTTGAAACGCTCAACAAGTGTAGTATTTTTACTGCGTATTTTAAAATATATCTTATCAATATCAAAAGTTGAAAAAGCAAAATGTAGAGAATATGATAGTAAATCAAAAGCAATCCCCATTAATCTGTAATCAGAGTGCGAAGAAAAGTATTTGATTTCAGCTATATGGTTGTTTTCAGCGATTTCAAGATATAAATAACCTTTTAATAATCCTTCAGACATGAATATAAATAGGCGATGGTACTCATCTAATGATTTTACAATTTCAGCAGCAGTCATTACATCATGTTTAAATGTCTGATCATGTAATTTACTAAAATAAGGGTAGAACGCAGGTTGATATTCAATAATATTTTGTTCATTACCAACATTTCCAATATCTTTTGTAGAAATGAGATAGTAGTCAGTAAAGCTATAGGATGCACCTAATGATTTCATAAGCGGCAAGTATTCTTGTTCATGTTCTTCAAAAGAAAAATTAAAATTTGCAGTATCAGGTTTACTTTGAGCTAAAGCATCAAAAAGTTGTGTCATTTCTTCGATAGTAGGCGTAATATTTTTGCGTATAAATGGGCCTAATACTTTATATTTATTATCTTCGTACTTTAAAGCTAAAAGTAACATTGTAATTTCATCTTGATTGTTCACTTGTGCAAACACACCAGGATCCTGTATTGCATTGGTAATAACAGACCTAATATCATTATGCATTTGTGGTAATTTGTACAAATAAGAAGCAGATTGATAGTTAGCATTATTCAAAAATTCCAAGATTTGATCGACATCGTTCGGATTTGTTGTTTTCATATAATACCTCCATATGATGAACTATTAAGTTAATTATAAGAACTTTTTCATGTAAATGGAAGTTTTGATGTGCTATATACATGTTACAATAAGAATATCATTGAACTGAAAGGACGAAATTATGAAATCACTCATTATTGCAGAAAAACCTTCTGTAGGTAGAGATATTGCGCAAGCATTAAATATAAATGATAAACGTAATGGTTACTTTGAAAATAATAAATATATTGTGACTTGGGCATTGGGGCATTTAGTTACAAATGCTACGCCAGAACAATATGATAATAATTATAAAGAATGGAAACTTAACGATCTCCCTATTATACCTAACCGTATGAAGACGGTTGTCATAAGTAAGACCAAAAAACAATTTTCTATTGTACAATCATTAATCAATAACAAAAACACAAAAGATATTATTATCGCAACAGATGCCGGTAGAGAAGGTGAACTTGTTGCGCGTTTAATTTTGGATAAATCTCATAATAAGAAACCGATTAAAAGGTTGTGGATTAGTTCAGTAACAAAAAAAGCAATTAAAGATGGCTTTTCAAAATTACAAGATGGTCGTAAATTTAACAATTTATATTATGCAGCACTTGCTCGAAGTGAGGCAGACTGGATTGTTGGTATCAATGCAACGCGTGCATTAACTACGAAATATGATGCACAATTGTCTCTCGGTAGAGTTCAGACACCGACGATACAACTCGTTCAAATGAGACAAAACGAAATTAATCACTTTTCTCCACAAACTTATTTTAAAATGAATATTGTTGCTGGGGGGCTTACATTCCAATGTGTGACGCCAGAGACAAGTAATGATAAATCAGTTTTTGAAAAGATAAAAAGTGAAATCAGTGAGAAAGACGGTTTGATTGAAAGTATTAATAAAAAACATAAAAAGTCCTATGCACCTAAACTGTTCAGTTTAACAGATTTGCAACAAGAGGCATACAAACGTTATCACTTTGGTCCAAAAGAAACATTGAATGTTTTACAGACTTTGTATGAAAGACATAAACTAGTAACATACCCACGAACAGATTCTAATTATTTAACTGATGATATGGTAAATACACTAAAAGATAGAATACAAGCTATCATGGGCACATCGTTAAAAGAAATTGCAAAAAAACAATTAACACAATCTTTTTCAATAAATGAAAAATTTATAAATAATCAAAAAGTATCAGACCACCATGCAATTATCCCAACAGAAGTACGTCCAGATATGAATCAACTAACCCAACGTGAAACAAAAATTTATCTGATGATTGCTCAAAGATTTTTAGAAAATCTTATGCCGCCACACGAATACGAGGCTGTATCAATCCAAATTGTAAGTGGGAAATATAAATTCGAATTTAAAGATAAAATCACTAAAAAATTAGGGTTTAAGGCGATTTATGAAACTGAAGCATCAGTAAACGAGCAAATAGAAAAATTAACAAAATCATCCAAATTGCATATCACACAAGCTAAAATTGAGCACCATGAAACAACGCCACCTTCATATTTTAATGAAGGTACATTATTAAAAGCGATGGAAAGCCCACAAAAATTCTTTAAATTAAACAATAAAAAATATAATGAAACATTAAAAGAAACAGGTGGAATTGGAACAGTTGCGACTAGAGCAGATATCATTGAAAAATTATTTAATATGAATGCAATCGAATCACGTGACGGTAAAATCAAAGTTACCTCTAAAGGAAAACAAATACTAGAGCTTGCACCACAAAAATTAACATCTCCGCTATTAACTGCTGAGTGGGAAGAAAAACTATCTTTAATAGAACAAGGTAAATATAATGCCAATCAATTTATATCTGAGATGAAAAATTTCACACATGAAGTTGTCAGTGAAATAAAAGAAAGCGAACAGAATTATAAACACGATAATTTAACCACAACGGAATGTCCTACATGTGGCAAATTTATGATTAAAGTTAAAACTAAAAATGGACAAATGCTGGTTTGTCAGGATCCGAAATGTAAAACTAAAAAGAATATTCAAAGAAAAACCAATGCGCGTTGTCCAAATTGCCATAAAAAAATGATGTTGTTTGGAAAAGGAAAAGAAGCAGTATATCGTTGTGTGTGTGGACATACTGAAACACAAGCACAAATGGATAAACGTCATAAAAATAAAAAATCAGATAAAGTAAACAAAAAAGATTTAAAAAAATATATGAATAACAATGATGGCTTAGAGAACAATCCATTTCAAGATGCGTTAAAAGGTTTGAAATTTTAAATTAATCGAACGAATAGCATTAATTTTGACAAGAAGTTCGTGTTTGCTATTGTAAAATAATGAAATTGGTATTAGAATGTGTAGGTATTTTAAAAAAAGGAGAACTAAACCGTGAAAAAGTATTTCAAGTTTGAAAAACATAAAACAAACTATAAGAAAGAGATACTTGGTGGGCTTACAACTTTCTTGTCAATGGCATATATCTTAGCTGTCAACCCTCAAGTACTAAGTTTAGCAGGCGTAAAAGGTGTTTCAGAAAATATGAAAATGGATCAAGGTGCTATTTTTGTTGCTACAGCACTAGCAGCGTTTGTTGGTTCGTTATTCATGGGCTTGATAGCTAGGTATCCAATTGCCTTAGCACCCGGCATGGGCTTAAATGCGTTTTTCGCATTTACAGTGGTGTTAACAATGGGAATTCCATGGCAAGTAGGTTTGACTGGTGTGTTATTCTCTGGTGTAGTTTTTGCAATACTAACTATGACAGGTTTAAGAGAGACCATTATTAATGCAATACCCTATCAAATGAAAATGGCGGTTTCAGCGGGTATAGGTTTGTTTATTACCTTTGTAGGATTACAAAGCTCAGGAATTATTACTAATAATGATTCTACGTTAGTGACTTTGGGTCATATAACTGATGGTCCAGTATTGTTAACAATATTTGGGATTATAATAACAGTGATTCTGTATGCTGTTAGAGTACCTGGTGCTATATTTATTGGTATGGTACTAACATCTATTTTAGGTATGCTTACAGGATTAATACATACACCAAGTGGCATTGTAGGCAAAGTACCAAGTATTGAACCTACTTTTGGAGCCGCTTTTGAAGCATTCAAAGATCCCGGTCAGTTGTTCACTGTGCAATTTTTAATTGTAATTTTAACGTTTTTATTTATAGATTTCTTCGATACTGCAGGTACACTTGTTGCAGTAGCAACACAAGCAGGTATGATGAAGAATAATAAATTACCGAGAGCTGGACGCGCATTATTTTCTGATTCATTAGCAACGATAGTTGGTTCAATTTTTGGTACGACAACAACAACTTCCTATATTGAATCTACTTCAGGTGTCGCTGTAGGGGCGCGTACTGGATTTGCTAGTGTTGTTACAGGTTTTTGTTTCCTATTAGCGATATTTTTTAGTCCTTTAATGGAAGTAGTAACAAGTGCAGTGACTACGCCAGCGCTTGTAGTCGTGGGTGTGTTGATGGCTGCCAATTTTGCGGAAATAGATTGGAAAAAATTCGAAGTTGCCGTACCGGCATTTATCACGATCATTATGATGCCATTATCTTATTCAATCGCAACTGGTATTGCTTGTGGTTTCATCTTTTATCCAATCACAATGTTGATTTCTAAAAGACATAAAGAAGTCCACCCAATCATGTATGCTTTAATGATATTGTTTATATTATATTTTGTATTTGTTCACGGCTAAATAAAAAATCCTTTTGCAGCGTTTCGTATCGCAGCAAAAGGATTTTTTTGTAAGCACTTATTACTAACAAAAATTTTATAAAAAAGGATGTGTTTCTTCATTATAATATAGCTATCATAACTATATATTTTTAAAACTTCTTATTCTCTTGTTTGTGTTGTGTATAAACAACTTTTGCATGTTTATTTGGAACATAAAGTGGTGTCGAAAAAATAATTAACACAAAGAACAACATTAAAAAGAATAAAATCCAATGCACAATCATACCAACAAAAGGTACAAATGCTAAAAAGGAACCGAAAACACCTAATAAAGGAATCACTAACATTGGTTTAATAGAATTTTGTTTATCGACGACTAATATAATCACGATTACAAAGTAGAGCAATGCATTGATTAATAAAGGTTGCCAACCAAAACTAAAAATAATACTCCCACCTAAAAACGGAATACCATATATAAACTCACCAACAATTAATATTAAACTCAAAATTATAAGCGTTGTACGAATACCACTTTTCATTAATATTCACTCCTAACTAAATAATAGTATAAACGAAATAAATGAAATAGAAATAAAAAAGAACAAATAATCAATTAAAATTACAAACATCAAAAATTTCCGAAAAGAGGTTGAACTGAATAAGTAGTTCAAGTATAATAACAAGGTATGTGTTAGGCAAATAGTAAAAACTTTTGCAGAAAAGCTTGATAAATCACTGCTTTTCATGTAACATATCTAATGTTGGACTTTAAGAACACGCGATGAAGCGAAAGGTTACTGACACACCCGGCCGCTTTGCCATGGCGCTGTGTGAGATAGTTTTCGTGGAGAAGTCTATCACTTAAATGTAGACGAATAAGGAGGGAAAATTATGGCAAAACAAAAAATCAGAATCAGATTAAAAGCTTATGATCACAGAGTTATCGATCAATCTGCAGAAAAAATTGTTGAAACAGCAAAACGTTCTGGTGCAGATGTTTCTGGACCAATTCCGTTACCGACTGAAAGATCAGTTTACACTGTAATTCGTGCCGTGCATAAGTATAAAGATTCACGTGAACAATTCGAACAACGTACACATAAACGCTTAATCGATATTGTTAACCCTACACCTAAAACAGTAGATGCTCTTATGGGCTTAAACTTACCATCTGGTGTAGACATCGAAATCAAATTATAATAGAAAAATTTAGGAGGTGGACTTTCGATGACCAAAGGAATCTTAGGAAGAAAAATCGGGATGACACAAGTTTTCGGAGAAAACGGTGATTTAATCCCTGTAACAGTAGTAGAAGCTAGTGAAAACGTAGTATTACAAAAGAAAACTGAAGAAGTAGATGGCTATAATGCAATCCAAGTAGGTTATGCTGATAAAGCAGCTTACAAAAAAGGAAGCAAATCAAGCAAATATGCTAATAAGCCAGCTGAAGGTCACGCTAAAAAAGCGAGCTCAGCACCTAAGCGCTTCATTCGTGAATTCAGAAACGTCAATGTTGATGAATACGAAGTAGGTCAAGAAGTCTCAGTTGAAACATTTGAAGCTGGTGACATCATCGATGTAACTGGCGTATCTAAAGGTAAAGGATTCCAAGGTGCTATCAAGCGCCATAACCAAGCACGTGGACCAATGTCACATGGTTCTCATTTCCATAGATCACCTGGTTCAGTAGGTATGGCATCTGATGCTTCAAAAGTTTTCAAAGGACAAAAAATGCCAGGACGTATGGGTGGAAACACAGTAACAGTCCAAAACTTAGAAGTAGTTCAAGTTGACGCTGAAAACAAAGTTATCTTAGTAAAAGGTAACGTACCAGGTCCGAAAAAAGGATTCTTAGAAATTTCTTCATCAATTAAAGGTAATAAATAATTATAGAGCGAAAGGAGGAAATGCATAATGGCAAATTATGATGTATTAAAAGTAGATGGAACTAAATCAGGTTCAGTTGAATTAAGCGATGCAGTATTTGCAATCGAACCAAACAACAACGTTCTTTTTGAAGCAATTAATTTACAACGTGCTTCATTACGCCAAGGTACACATGCTGTTAAGAACCGTTCAGCAGTACGTGGTGGTGGACGTAAACCATGGAGACAAAAAGGTACAGGACGTGCGCGTCAAGGTACTATTCGTGCGCCACAATGGCGTGGTGGTGGGATCGTATTCGGACCAACACCAAGAAGCTATGCTTACAAAATGCCTAAGAAAATGCGTCGTTTAGCTTTACGCTCAGCATTATCTTTCAAAGCACAAGAAAATAGCTTAACAATTGTAGATACATTAAGTTTTGAAACTCCGAAAACAAAAGAATTCAAAACTGTACTTTCTAACTTAGAACAACCTACAAAAGTGTTAGTGATCACTGAATCTGAAGATGTAAATGTTGCACTTTCAGCACGTAACATCCCAGGTGTTCAAGTAACAACTGCACAAGGTTTAAACGTTCTAGATTTAACAAGCGCTGACAGTGTCGTAATCACAGAAGCAGCTGCTAAAAAAGTTGAGGAGGTGCTCGGATAATGGAAGCAAGAGACGTTCTTAAGCGCCCCGTAATCACTGAAAAATCTTCAGTTGCAATGGCTGAAGACAAATATACATTCGATGTTGATACTCGTGCGAATAAAACACAAGTAAAAATCGCTGTAGAAGAAATCTTTGATGTAAAAGTTGATAATGTGAATATTATTAACTACAAACCAAAGAAAAAACGTATGGGCCGTTACCAAGGCTATACAAACAAACGACGCGTAGCAATCGTTAAATTAAAAGAAGGATCAATCGATCTATTTAACTAAAAAATTACCAATAAGGAGGTAAACGACAATGGCTCTAAAAAAATATAAGCCAATTACTAACGGTCGTCGTAATATGACTAGTTTAGATTTCGCTGAAATTACGAAAACTACTCCTGAAAAGTCACTATTACAACCGCTACCGAAAAGAGCGGGACGAAATCATCAAGGTAAATTGACTGTACGCCATCATGGCGGTGGACACAAACGTCAATATCGTGTAATTGATTTCAAACGTAACAAAGATGGTATCCAAGCAAAAGTTGATTCAATTCAATATGATCCAAACCGTTCAGCAAATATCGCATTGTTATTTTACGCTGATGGAGAAAAACGTTATATTATTGCACCTAAAAACTTAAAAGTAGGTCAAACACTTGAAAGTGGTGCAGAAGCAGATATTAAAGTAGGTAATGCACTACCACTACAAAATATTCCAGTAGGTACTGTTATTCATAACATCGAGTTGAAACCTGGTAGAGGTGGACAAATCGCTCGTTCTGCTGGTGCAAGTGCACAAGTATTAGGTAAAGAAGGTAAATATGTATTAATCAGATTAAGATCTGGCGAAGTACGTATGATTCTTTCAACTTGCCGTGCTACTATTGGACAAGTTGGTAATATCCAACACGAACTTGTTAACGTTGGTAAAGCTGGACGTTCAAGATGGAAAGGTATCCGTCCGACAGTTCGTGGTTCTGTAATGAACCCTAACGATCACCCACACGGTGGTGGTGAAGGACGCGCACCAATCGGTATGCCTTCTCCAATGTCACCTTGGGGCAAACCAACACTTGGTAAGAAAACACGTCGCGGTAAAAAATCATCAGATAAACTTATCGTTCGTGGACGTAAGAAAAAATAAAAATAACTTATTTGGGTGTGCGGCTTAACCGCTGCACGCACATAATAAGAAGGGAGGCGCCACTATGGCTCGTAGTATTAAAAAAGGACCTTTCGTTGACGATCACCTAATGAAAAAGGTTGAAGCTCAAAGCGGAAGCGAGAAAAAACAAGTAATCAAAACTTGGTCACGTCGTTCAACTATTTTCCCTGATTTCATCGGACATACATTCGCTGTATATGATGGACGTAAACATGTGCCTGTATTTGTAACAGAAGATATGGTTGGTCATAAACTTGGAGAGTTTGCACCAACACGTACATTTAAAGGTCACGTTGCAGACGATAAAAAAACAAGAAGATAATATCTAACAGGTAGAGGAGGAAATTGGAATGGAAGCAAAAGCGGTTGCTAAAACAATAAGAATCGCACCTCGTAAAGTTAGATTAGTATTAGATCTAATTAGAGGCAAAAGCGCCGGTGAAGCGATAGCGATTTTGAAATTAACAAACAAGGCTTCATCACCAGTAATTGAGAAATTATTAATGTCCGCTTTAGCTAATGCAGAACATAACTATGACATGAACACAGATGAGTTAATAGTTAAAGAAGCTTATGCTAATGAAGGACCAACTTTAAAACGTTTCCGTCCACGTGCACAAGGTAGTGCAAGTGCGATCAACAAACGTACAAGCCACATTACAATCGTCGTAAGTGACGGTAAAGAAGAAGCTAAAGAAGCTTAATAAAATCTTAAGGAGGGAACACTGTGGGTCAAAAAATTAATCCAATTGGACTTCGTGTCGGTGTAATCCGTGATTGGGAAGCTAAATGGTATGCAGAAAAAGACTTCGCATCATTATTACACGAAGATTTAAAAATCCGTAAGTTTATTGATAACGCATTAAGTGAAGCTTCAGTTTCTCATGTAGAAATTGAACGTGCTGCTAATCGTATCAACATCGCTATTCACACTGGTAAACCTGGTATGGTAATCGGTAAAGGCGGTTCAGAAATAGAAAAACTTCGTAACAAATTAAATTCATTAACAAATAAAAAAGTACACATCAACGTAATTGAAATCAAAAAAGTAGATTTAGATGCTAAATTGGTAGCGGAAAACATTGCGCGTCAATTAGAAAATCGTGCATCTTTCCGTCGTGTACAAAAACAAGCTATTACAAGAGCGATGAAACAAGGCGCTAAAGGTATCAAAACACAAGTATCTGGTCGTTTAGCTGGTGCTGATATCGCTCGTGCAGAACAATATTCAGAAGGAACTGTTCCACTTCATACACTACGTGCTGACATAGGCTATGCACACGCAGAAGCAGACACAACTTATGGTAAGTTAGGTGTCAAAGTGTGGATTTATCGTGGAGAAGTTCTTCCTACTAAGAACACTAGTGAAGGAGGAAAATAATAATGTTACTACCAAAACGTGTTAAATATCGTCGTCAACATCGTCCTAAAACAACTGGTCGTTCTAAAGGCGGTAACTATGTAACATTTGGTGAGTATGGTTTACAAGCAACTACAACGTCTTGGATCACATCTCGTCAAATCGAATCAGCTCGTATTGCAATGACTCGTTATATGAAACGTGGCGGGAAAGTTTGGATCAAAATCTTCCCACACACACCTTACACTAAAAAACCTTTAGAAGTTCGTATGGGTGCTGGTAAAGGTGCCGTTGAAGGCTGGATTGCTGTTGCAAAACCAGGTAGAATTTTATTTGAAGTTGCAGGCGTAAACGAAGAAGTTGCGCGTGAAGCATTACGTTTAGCTAGTCACAAACTTCCAGTTAAAACTAAGTTTGTAAAACGTGAAGAATTGGGTGGTGAAACAAATGAAAGCTAAGGAAATTAGAGACTTAACCACTTCTGAAATCGAAGAACAAATCAAATCTTCAAAAGAGGAGCTTTTTAACCTACGCTTTCAGTTAGCTACAGGACAATTAGAGGAAACTGCACGTATTCGTACAGTAAGAAAAACGATTGCACGTCTAAAAACTGTTGCTCGTGAAAGAGAAATTGAACAAGGTAAGGCTAATCAATAATCAAATTGAAAGAGGAGGTTACTAAAGTGAGCGAAAGAAATGATCGTAAAGTTTATGTAGGTAGAGTCGTTTCCGATAAAATGGATAAAACAGTAACTGTACTTGTTGAAACATACAAAACACACAAACTATATGGCAAACGAGTAAAATACTCTAAAAAATACAAAACACATGATGAAAACAACTCAGCTAAATTAGGGGACATCGTTAAGATTCAAGAAACACGTCCTTTATCAGCAACTAAGCGTTTCCGTTTAGTAGATATTGTTGAAGAATCAGTAATTATTTAATAAACAGTGAAGATAAAGGAGGTTTAACTCATGATCCAACAAGAAACACGATTAAAAGTAGCAGATAACTCTGGTGCACGTGAAGTACTTACAGTCAAAGTATTAGGTGGATCTGGTCGTAAAACAGCGAACATTGGTGACGTAATCGTCGTTACTGTTAAACATGCTACACCAGGCGGCGTTGTCAAAAAAGGTGAAGTAGTTAAAGCTGTTGTTGTACGTACTAAATCAGGTGTACGTCGTAATGACGGTTCATATATCAAATTTGATGAAAATGCATGTGTCATCATTCGTGACGACAAAGGCCCACGTGGTACTCGTATTTTTGGACCAGTTGCGCGTGAATTACGTGAAGGTAATTTCATGAAAATTGTATCATTAGCTCCAGAAGTACTTTAATAAACTATTTATAAATATATAAATTTAAGGAGGTGCCACACATGCATATCAAAAAAGGTGACAACGTAAAAGTTATCGCAGGTAAAGACAAAGGTAAAGAAGGTAAAGTAGTAGCTACTGAACCTAAAAAAGACCGTGTCGTTGTGGAAGGTGTTAACACTATTAAAAAACACCAAAAACCAACTCAATTTAATCCTGAAGGTGGAATCTTAGAAACAGAGGCAGCAATCCATGTTTCTAATGTACAATTATTAGACCCTAAAACGAATGAACCTACTCGTGTAGGTTACAAATTCGAAGACGGTAAAAAAGTTAGAATTGCAAAAAAATCTGGCGAAGAAATTAAATCTAATAATGAATAATTAATTGAAAGGAGGATCCACTGTGAATCGTTTAAAAGAAAAATTTAATACTGAAGTTACAACGGACTTAGTAAAAAAATTCAACTATAGTTCTGTAATGGAAGTACCAAAAATAGAAAAAATTGTAGTAAACATGGGTGTTGGTGATGCTGTACAAAACTCTAAAGTATTAGATGATGCTGTAGAAGAATTACAAGCTATCACTGGTCAAAAACCATTAGTAACTAAAGCGAAAAAATCTGTCGCTACATTCCGTTTGCGTGAAGGTATGCCAATCGGTGCTAAAGTAACTTTACGCGGTGAAAGAATGTATGACTTTTTAGATAAATTAATTGCGGTATCACTTCCACGTGTTCGTGACTTCCGTGGTGTATCAAAATCAGCATTTGACGGTAGAGGTAACTACACTTTAGGTGTTAAAGAACAATTAATTTTCCCTGAAATCGACTATGACCGAGTAAGTAAAATACGAGGAATGGATATCGTTATCGTAACAACTGCTAACACTGACGAGGAAGCTCGTGAATTGTTAACACAATTCGGTATGCCATTTCAAAAATAATCTCTAAAGGAGGCTAATTAAGTGGCTAAAAGTTCAATGGTTGCTAAGCAACAAAAAAAACAAAAGTTCCAAGTACGTGAATATACGCGTTGTGAACGTTGTGGTCGTCCACATTCTGTATATCGTAAATTTAAATTATGCCGTATTTGTTTCCGTGAATTAGCTTATAAAGGCCAAATCCCTGGCGTTCGTAAAGCTAGCTGGTAATAGAAAAAAGTCTGAAAGGAGGCAACATTCAATGACAATCAACGATCCAATTGCAGATATGCTAACTCGTGTAAGAAACGCAAACATGGTGCGTCACGATAAGTTAGAATTACCTGCATCAAATATTAAAAAAGAAATTGCTGAAATATTAAAAAGTGAAGGTTTCATTAAAAACGTAGAATACGTTGAAGACGATAAACAAGGGGTTATCCGTTTATTCCTTAAATATGGTCAAAACAATGAACGTGTTATCACTGGATTAAAACGTATCTCAAAACCAGGTTTACGTGTTTATGCTAAAGCAAACGAAGTACCTAAAGTATTAAATGGTTTAGGTATTGCATTAGTTTCTACTTCTGAAGGTGTAATCACTGATAAAGAAGCAAGAAAACGTAATATTGGTGGAGAAATCTTAGGCTACGTTTGGTAATAATTAATAACAAGGAGGTGCGATAACATGAGTCGTGTTGGTAAAAAAATTATTGACATCCCTAGCGACGTTACAGTAACTATCGAAGGAAATACAGTTTCTGTTAAAGGTCCAAAAGGCGAATTATCACAAACAATGAATGAAAGAATGACATATAAGCAAGATGAAAACACATTAGAAGTTGTTAGACCAACTGATTCTCAAAATGATAGAACAGTTCATGGTACAACTCGTGCTTTGATTAATAATATGATTCTAGGTGTTAAAGATGGCTATAAAAAAACACTTGAGCTTGTAGGTGTTGGTTACCGTGCTCAAATGCAAGGTAATGACCTAGTATTAAACGTTGGATACTCACATCCAGTTGAATTTAAAGCTGAAGATGGAATCACTTTCGGTGTTGATAAAAACACTACAGTAACTGTAGAAGGTATTTCAAAAGAACAAGTTGGAGCGATTGCTTCAAACATCCGTTCAGTAAGACCTCCAGAACCTTACAAAGGTAAAGGAATCCGTTACCAAGGTGAATACGTTCGCCGTAAAGAAGGTAAAACTGGTAAATAATAAATAACTTTCAGAAGAAAGGAGTAATAAAATGATCAGCAAAATTGATAAAAACAAAGTGCGTTTGAAAAGACATGCACGTGTCCGTAACAAATTGTCTGGCACTGCTGAAAAACCACGTCTAAATGTTTATCGTTCAAACAAACACATTTATGCACAAGTTATCGATGATGTTAATGGCAAAACATTAGCACAAGCTTCAACACAAGAAAAAGATCTAGCTAATGAAACTGGATCTAAAGTTGATTTATCAGCTAAAGTCGGCGAAACAATTGCTAAAAGAGCAAATGAAAAAGGCGTAAAAACAATTGTATTTGACCGCGGAGGATATTTATATCACGGACGTGTTAAAGCATTAGCAGAAGCAGCTCGTGAAAATGGTTTAGAATTTTAATTTAAAGGAGGGACATTTACATGGCTCGTAGAGAAGAAGCGAAAGAATTTGAAGAACGCGTTGTTACAATTAATCGTGTTGCAAAAGTTGTAAAAGGTGGTCGTAGTTTCCGTTTCAGCGCTTTAGTAGTAGTTGGAGATAAAAACGGTCGCGTTGGATTCGGTACTGGTAAAGCACAAGAGGTACCTGAAGCAATCAAAAAAGCAGTTGAAGCAGCTAAGAAAAACTTAGTTGAAGTTCCACGTGTCGAAGGTACAACTCCTCACATGATTACTGGACAATTCAGTTCAGGTAGTGTATTAATGAAACCAGCTGCACCTGGTACTGGTGTTATTGCGGGTGGTCCTGTTCGTGCGGTATTAGAACTAGCAGGTATCACTGATATCTTAAGTAAATCTTTAGGTTCAAACACACCAATCAACATGGTGCGTGCAACAATTAATGGATTACAAAACCTTAAAAATGCTGAACAAGTTGCGAAATTACGTGGCAAGTCAGTAGAAGAATTATATAATTAAGGAGGGAAAATAAGTTATGGCTAAATTACAAATTACCCTCACTCGTAGTGTTATAGGTCGTCCAGAAACACAACGTAAAACTGTTGAAGCTTTAGGTTTGAAAAAAACAAACTCTTCAGTAGTTGTTGAAGATAACCCTGCTATTCGTGGGCAAATCAACAAAGTAAGTCACTTAGTGACAGTAGAAGAAAAATAATTAAGGAGGTGCCGAAATGAAATTACATGAGTTAAAACCAGCAGAAGGTTCTCGTAAAGTTCGTAACCGCGTAGGTCGTGGTGCAGCTACTGGTAACGGTAAAACTAGTGGCCGTGGACAAAAAGGACAAAAAGCGCGTTCAGGTGGTAGTATCAGACCAGGATTTGAAGGTGGACAATTACCTTTATTCCGCCGTTTACCAAAACGAGGTTTTACTAACATTAACCGCAAAGAATATGCTATTGTTAACTTAGACCAACTTAATAAATTTGAGGATGGTACTGAAGTAACTCCTGCTTTATTAGTAGAATCTGGTGTAGTTAAAAGTGAAAAATCTGGTATTAAAGTACTAGGTAACGGTTCACTTGACAAGAAGTTAACAGTGAAAGCTAACAAATTCTCTGCTTCTGCAGCAGAAGCTATTGATGCTAAAGGCGGAGCACACGAGGTGATCTAATGTTTCAAACGCTTGTGAGCTTCTTTACTACAAAAGAAGTTCGTAACAAGATCTTTTTTACGCTCGCAATGTTAGTTATTTTTAAAATAGGTACTTATATTCCAGCACCTGGCGTAAATCCAGCTGCTTTTGACAGTCAACAAGGTTCTCAAGGTGTCACTGACTTACTGAATACGTTTGGTGGCGGAGCCTTGCAGAACTTTTCTATCTTTGCCATGGGTATAATGCCATATATTACTGCATCAATTGTGATGCAGTTATTACAAATGGATATTGTTCCAAAGTTTTCAGAGTGGGCAAAACAAGGTGATGCAGGTAGAAAGAAACTTAATAACGTAACCCGTTATTTTGCGATTGTACTTGCTTTTATCCAATCAATAGGAATGGCGTTCCAATTTAATAATTATTTACAAGGTCAACTTATTATGGATCAGTCCGTAATAAGCTACCTGACAATAGCTGTTGTATTAACAGCTGGAACAGCGTTTTTAATTTGGATAGGTGAACAAATCACTCAATTCGGTGTTGGTAATGGTATTTCCATCATTATCTTTGGAGGTATTTTATCTTCATTACCTTCATCATTAATCCAGTTTTACCAACAGTCCTTTGTAGGACAAGATGACACAACTTTAGCATGGTTAAAAGTTATTGGGTTAATTGTTGGAATGATATTGCTAACAGTTGGTGCAATATTCGTACTACAAGCTATTAGAAAAATACCAATTCAATATGCGAAAAAACAGTCTGCACAACGATTAGGTTCACAAGCAACATATTTACCTTTGAAAGTTAACTCTGCAGGGGTTATCCCAGTCATCTTTGCAATGGCGTTCTTCTTATTACCAAGAACATTAACTTTGTTCTTCCCTGATGCAAGTTGGGCGCAAAAAGTATCTGACGTTGCAAATCCATCGAATAATATAGGGATGATTGTTTATGTAATCCTTATTATTGCATTTGCATATTTCTATGCATTTGTACAAGTCAATCCTGAAAAGATGTCTGATAACCTTAAAAAACAAGGAAGTTATGTTCCGGGTATTAGACCTGGCGAACAAACAAAAAAATATATTACTAAAGTTCTCTACAGATTGACCTTTGTAGGATCAATATTCTTAGCTGTCGTTGCTATACTACCAATCATTGCTACTAAGGTGATGGACTTACCACAATCGATTCAAGTCGGTGGTACAAGTCTACTTATCGTAATTGGTGTTGCGATTGAAACAATGAAGAGTCTTGAAGCTCAAGTGAGTCAAAAAGATTATAGAGGCTTTGGTGGTAGATAAATTGTAGGAGGGCACTTATGAATATCATTTTAATGGGTTTACCTGGCGCAGGTAAAGGAACTCAAGCGAGTGAAATTGTTAAGAAATTCCCAATTCCACACATATCTACTGGAGACATGTTCAGAAAAGCGATTAAAGATGAAACGGATTTAGGCAAAGAAGCTAAATCATACATGGATCGTGGAGAATTAGTCCCTGATGAAGTTACTGTGGGCATCGTAAAAGAAAGAATTTCTGAAGACGATGCAAAAAAAGGATTCTTACTTGACGGCTTTCCTCGTACTATTGAACAAGCAAAAGCATTAAGTGAAATCATGCAAGAATTAGATAGAAAAATTGATGCTGTTATCAATATAGAGGTACCTGAAGAAGAATTAATGAACCGCCTTACTGGTCGTAGAATTTGCGAAAAATGCGGGCACACTTATCATCTTGTATTCAATCCTCCAAAAGTTGATGGCATTTGTGATATTGACGGTGGTAAATTATACCAACGTGAAGATGACAACCCAGAGACAGTTGCAAATCGTTTAAATGTCAATGTGAAACAATCTAAGCCAATCCTAGAATACTATGATAATGAAAATGTATTGAAAAACATTGATGGTTCAAAAGATATTAACGAGGTTACTTCAAACGTAATCGATATTCTTGAGAATCTAAAATAGTATCAACTTTGTACGGTCTATGTAATGCCAAGAGTATAAACGAAAAAGAGTGACAATGCGATATAGTAATTCATTTTAATTTTGTTGAACTTATTAACAACACTTATAGACTCGTAGGGTTAGAGTTGATCTTAGACGATAACCAACTATTGTAAAAAGGGGGAAGTTAATAAATGGCTAAGCAAGATGTTATTGAATTAGAAGGTACAGTATTAGATACTTTACCAAATGCAATGTTTAAAGTAGAATTAGAAAATGGTCATGAGATTTTAGCTCACGTTAGTGGTAAAATCAGAATGAATTATATTCGAATTCTACCTGGCGACAAAGTAACTGTAGAAATGTCTCCGTATGATTTAACACGCGGAAGAATTACGTATCGTTATAAATAATCGTCACTCCATAATATAGGGAGGTATTAAAATGAAAGTAAGACCATCAGTAAAACCAATTTGCGAAAAATGTAAAGTCATTAAACGTAAAGGTAAAGTAATGGTAATTTGTAGCAATCCAAAACACAAACAAAGACAAGGTTAATAAAGAGAGGTGTAAATAATTATGGCACGTATAGCAGGAGTAGATATTCCACGTGAAAAACGTATTGTTATTTCGTTAACTTATGTATATGGTATCGGTACTACTACAGCTCAAAAAATTGTTGAAGAAGCAAATGTATCTGCAGATACACGCGTTAAAGACTTAACTGATGACGAATTAGGTCGTATCCGTGAAGTAATCGACAATTATAAAGTAGAAGGTGACTTACGTCGTGAGCAAAACTTAAACATTAAACGTTTAATGGAAATCTCATCATACCGTGGTATCCGTCACCGTCGTGGATTACCAGTACGCGGACAAAAAACAAAAAACAATGCTCGTACTCGTAAAGGCCCAGTTAAAACTGTAGCTAACAAGAAAAAATAATAGGTAAAGGAGGCAAATTTTAAATGGCACGTAAACAAGTATTTCGTAAACGTAGAGTGAAAAAGAATATTGAGAATGGTGTAGCACATATCCGCTCAACATTCAATAATACAATCGTAACTATTACTGATGAATTTGGTAATGCTTTATCATGGTCATCAGCAGGTGCACTTGGATTTAAAGGATCAAAAAAATCAACACCATTCGCAGCACAAATGGCATCAGAAACTGCAGCTAAAGCAGCTATGGAACATGGTTTGAAAACTGTTGAAGTTACAGTTAAAGGTCCTGGCCCAGGTCGTGAATCAGCGATCCGTGCATTACAATCAGCTGGATTAGATGTAACTGCAATCCGTGACGTTACTCCAGTACCACATAATGGTTGTCGTCCACCAAAACGTCGTCGCGTATAATATTATCGTTATTGTCGCAAGTCACTGAGAAACACAGTACAATTCAAGTCGACGTAATCAAGGAGGATATTTGTAAATGATTGAAATCGAAAAACCTAGAATTGAAACAATTGAAATTAGTGAAGATGCTAAATTCGGTAAGTTCGTTGTTGAACCACTAGAACGTGGCTACGGTACTACACTAGGAAACTCCTTACGTCGTATCCTACTATCTTCATTACCAGGTGCAGCCGTTAAATACATCGAAATCGAAGGTGTATTACATGAATTCTCAGCAATAGATAATGTTGTAGAAGATGTTTCAACAATTATCATGAACATCAAAAAACTAGCATTGAAAATTTATTCTGAAGAAGATAAAACATTAGAGATTGATGTAAAAGATGAAGGCGAAGTTACTGCAAGTGACATCACACATGATAGTGATGTAGAGATTTTAAATCCTGAGATTAAGATCGCAACAGTATCTAAAGGTGGACATTTAAAAATCCGTCTTGTTGCTAATAAGGGTAGAGGTTACGCATTAGCAGAACAAAATAACACTAGTGATTTACCAATTGGTGTAATTCCAGTGGATTCACTATATTCACCAGTAGAACGTGTTAACTATACTGTAGAAAACACACGTGTAGGTCAAAGTAGTGATTTTGATAAATTAACTTTAGATGTTTGGACTAATGGTTCTATTACGCCACAAGAGTCTGTTTCTCTAGCGGCAAAAATCTTAACTGAACATTTGAACATCTTCGTTGGATTAACTGATGAAGCTCAAAATGCTGAAATCATGATTGAAAAAGAAGAAGATCAAAAAGAAAAAGTACTTGAAATGTCTATTGAAGAATTAGACCTATCTGTACGTTCATATAACTGTTTGAAACGCGCAGGTATTAATTCTGTTCAAGAATTAGCTGATAAATCTGAAGCAGATATGATGAAAGTGCGCAATTTAGGACGTAAATCATTAGAAGAAGTTAAATATAAACTTGAAGATCTAGGTTTAGGTCTTAGAAAAGAAGATTAATATAAAGGAGGTTAACTCATGGGTTACAGAAAATTAGGACGTACATCTGATCAACGTAAAGCGATGTTACGTGACTTAGCTACTTCACTTATTGTAAGTGAGCGTGTTGAAACTACAGAAGCACGTGCAAAAGAATTACGTAGTGTTGTTGAAAAATTAATCACTTTAGGTAAAAAAGGAGATTTAGCATCTCGTCGTCAAGCTGCTAAAACTTTACGTAATGTTGAAATCTTAAATGAAGATGAAACAACACAAACTGCACTTCAAAAATTATTTGGTGAAATTGCTGAACGTTATACAGAACGTCAAGGCGGTTACACTCGTATCCTTAAAGTAGGCCCTCGTCGTGGTGACGGTGCTGAATCAGTAATTATAGAATTAGTTTAATTTAAATACACATACTACTATGTATAAAGCAAATGAGTGCAACGATAATGTTTGCCACATACAAATATTGTCTAGCTCAGAGTACCCCATCAAACTTAATAAATTTTAAAGCGTGAACTCAAATATGATGGGGTGCGCGCTTTTTTTTGTTAGTCCCCCTTAATTCGAAGAATTTAGGGGGACTTATGCAATTGCAAAGCA
>NZ_JAESLN010000038.1:0-24242 GCF_017892645.1 Staphylococcus sp. GDY8P54P
CAACTTTGCAACAGAACCTTCCTTAGCCTATATATTATTTACAAAATTCTATATTATCGATAATCAGGATGTATAAAAAACAATATTACATATTTTGTTAAGTTCTTTTATAATTTCTTTTTCAAAAGTCTCATCATTTTCCCTTGATG
Organism: Staphylococcus sp. GDY8P54P; assembly: GCF_017892645.1. Taxonomy (NCBI): domain Bacteria; kingdom Bacillati; phylum Bacillota; class Bacilli; order Caryophanales; family Staphylococcaceae; genus Staphylococcus; species Staphylococcus sp. GDY8P54P. Next base: position 150 of record NZ_JAESLN010000038.1, read on the forward strand.
TATTTTCATAAATATCAAATAAAAATAGAGCTGAATCACTTGCAGTATGTAAATTGACTATATTAACTTCATCCATTTTAGTAAGTTCAGTACTTTTGCTACTTCTCACTTGTGATGTAAGTTTTTCTATTTCCTCTAAATTACTTTTTATAGAAAGTTCTTTTGCAAGTTCAGAGAATTCAACATCTGAATTCGTATATCCTAATCTAAAAACATTTATTTTCCTAGTATATTTTGCTAAATCAGATTTCAAACTATTAATAATCCTATCGCTGTTTTCTTCGAACTGTTTGTTTTTTTCTTCTTTATCTTTTTCTTGTTGCTTAACGCTATTATCATATGATTTATATGCGATAACAAGACTGATAACAGTTGTAAGGAGAGTGAATAATGCTACAAATGCTTTTAAAATATTTGGATATTCTTCTAGAATTCCCTCAATTTGATAAGAGTATTTAAAAACAATAAATATGGAGACCACTATTATGAAAATCGATATACGTAACATCTTCTTCATTCTAAAACTTCCTCTCTAAGCCATATAAAAATGTTACTGACTCACATTATTATAAAATGATTCTTATAACATATAACATATATCAGTATAGTTATTAAAACATCAATTAAAAATGCATGTTTTATAAATATCATTAACCCTATTCCTATTTATATATACTACAGATATAAATAAAATAACTCCGTAATTATAATATTTACGCTCAAACTTTATGAACTTTGCATTCCTACCCACTATGGTGTTATAATGCAATTAACAAAGATTATCAGGCATGTATGCACCAAATCCCCTTACTACGGCCATAGTAAGGGGATTTTTTGGTGTGACTAGTCGCCTATTCGTCATTACGCTTGCGTAGCCAATGCGCAAATAGCGCAACGAGACAACCACTTGATGCTGTGGTCATGATGTTTACAAAGATTTCAGACATCGCGTATGCACCTCCTCTCTACGTCAATTGACGCCTGAGAGATAGGCGACTTCATTATTATATCATCTGTGAATTGTTAAGCATATCCACTTCGGATAAGTTAAATTATGAAAACCATTCTCTCCACTTCTTTATAGTTATACATTTAAAAAAGCAGATGATATCACCATCTTAATTATAAAATCACCTGTTCAATTTATTCCTAGTTTAGTAGGAAGTCTTTACAAAAAATAAATTAGGTATTTATGAAGTAAGAGAGCTAGACAGTAATAAAGAAACTGAAAAATACTTAATTAAAACATCTCAATCCCACCAAACTACTATTATCGTTGGTGGAATTGATCCGTTTATTTTTGTAATTTATTTAATATTTTTTAGGTACCTCTTGTTGATAAACCTTTTTGATTTTTACTACGGTTCCTTTAATCCCTCTAAATATAAATTTATATAGCTCATCATAATCTCTTTAATAACTTATATATGCTTTATACACAAGTGTAAGTTACACTTGTGTGAATTACATTTGTGTAACTTACACTTAATTCTTCTAATTGTTTGCATACAGTATGCACGCATACATTATGCATATATTAGTTATGCAAACATAATATATGCTTTAAAGTAATATCATAATATTGTTTGCTTTTTACATACTTATAAGAATATAAAAAGCAACATGTTGCTTTAGTATGTCCACTAAAAAACAGTAATTTGTATTATACTAATAGGTTTAAATAAACTCTATTTACTCACCAAAGTATATGTTAGATTGCTATTTTTTTACTATCACTATCTAAGTAGTACTTTAGAATTCTTATACATGTTCGATACACAAATGTAAACTACACATCTTTAAGATTATTGTATAAACTCATCCAAAATTCTATATCTTTTACACTCACTTTTCGCACCTCATTATGATATAAATAATCTTTTAATTCTTCTCTGTTATACCTTTATTTATATCTTCAATCAAGTTTCCTTTTGGCGTTAAAAAGGATATATTTTTGTTAATTATTCTTTGCATGAACGCTTTGAATTCCAATACATTTTAAATATAAAATAGCTCACACTTTTCCAACTTTTGTTCTCATATTTAATAATCTACTGACTCAAGTAATGCTAAAATTTTGTCTTGTTTACTCGCAACTTCTTTTAAAATTTTTGTATTTTGCGCTTGCTGATGTGACTGTTCTGCATATAATTTTTGATAACTTTCAAGTGGATCTAATAACTCTAAAGTCTCTAAAATTAATTTGTTTCTTGATATATTTTTATCTTTAGCCAATCTACTTAATCGATCTAACAACTCACTATCTACATCTCTAATTAGTAAATCTTTCTTCATTATTTTGAACTCCTTTTTTTAAAATTTTTTACTTATTTTTTTATGTTTTACGTACATATACTTACTAAGATTATTTTGAAATTCAAACGAAATCCAGAATGATATTAAAGTATTATGCCTTCAAAAAAAGGTGTCTCACCTTTGTGACATTTTCTATATATCGTGTCACAAAGGTGAGACAAACACAATATGTTGTGTCACAAAAGTGAGACATTTCTATTTTTTTGATATCATAACACAAACCATTTAAACCCTTGAAATGTCTGGCTTCGCCAGACCTATCATTTCAAATGATAGCATATTTCCCTTATGCTCTTACCAAATATTTACCGATTTTTACGTTTTTTCTAAAACGCTCCTAAAATCCATATAGTTTTTTTAGTTACATGATATGAAAAACATACCGAATCGAACATTTAAAAAACTCATTTTTATACTATATTTAAGATGTATCTATAGCAAAAGGAGTGTTCAAAATAAAACTAATTTATAAACTAAAAATGAAACGGCTTAACGAAGAATTATCTCGAAAAAATTGGCAAAATCACTTAATAAATTTTTAAAACGACCTATTATGCCGAAAGAAAAATAGGACTCATTGCTTTCAATGAGTCCTATTTAAAATTTGATGTTATAGATCAAATTTGTAGCTTTCTTAATTTAACGATTCAAGATTTTCTATATAAAAAGTGGTTCAAATAAAATTAAGATTTCACTAGCTGCTTCCAAAATAAAATCATAAATTTTGTCATTTACTTAATGAAAATAGAACATTCATTCATCAATTTTATACACTTATACTTCATTTAAATTTAATTAATAAACAAGATAGGGTTTCATTTCCTAAATATGATTTTAACCAAAGAATTTATTACGATTACTTTGAAAAAATCTCATTAATTGCTTACCATATGAAATAAATTTAAATATTTTTGAGTCATATTGACTAACAATTAATAAGTTAATTTAGATAGTAATTTTAGCAACATGGATTTAGTTTTCAAAATTGATAGTTTTAAAAGAGGTTATAAAATGAACAAAACTAATAACGAAACGAAACTAACGAGTAATTTAAAAATTTTAGGTGGGGTATTTGTAACATTAGCTATATTATTGTTTATATTTCGTCTAATAATTGATTATTTTTATGGTGGAAGCCCTCTTGAAAAAACTAATGATATTTTAATAGCTATAGCTTTTGGTATGGGCTCCTTAGCATATACTTTAGAGAAACGTGTTATATTAACAATCTTTTATGGTCTTTTCTTTATTTTATATGTTCTATCTTTACTTGGAATATAGTTATATATAAGCAATTAGCTGCTTATATATCTTAGAAAATTTTGAAGAATATTAAACATCGAAGGTGATTTTTTGAAACAAGAAGAAAAATATAGTTTTTTAACTAAAGCGATTAATATCTTAGTTGCTATATTATTAATTATCGCCATTTTTTATATGGTTATACTTTCGGATAATAGCTATTTACCTATGTTATTCTCTCTTATAGCATTTACAATCGCATCTATCCCAGAAATTTTGAAAAAGAAAAAGAGTGGTTGGATACTTGGTATTTTAGGTTTAATATTGATCATTTTAGTTTTGGTTTAATTTATCTTTATATTTAAAAGCCACATTACAATATTTATGAATCCAGAAAATAAATAAAAGATGGTGAAGATAAAAATGATAAAACCTAAGTCAAGATCCATTTTTAATTTCATTATAGTAATCAATCTTATTTGGTATATAGTTTTAATATTTGTTATTGATGTTGGAACTATAGGGTCAATTATTTATTGTAGTTTATTTTTTATACTTGTTGTTTTAAGAGATACTATAACTCCAAAGTAAAAACAACGTGCTAAGAAGGACAAAAACTAAAAAGATACTATAAAAGGAGCCATAATCCTTTACGCATCAAGGATTATGGCTATAATTTAAAAATCGAGTTATTTCTATATAGTATCAAGACAAGAAGAAACTCGTTTTCAACTCGTTTCTAAAACCTTAAATATCTAAAATCAATTATTAACTGCGACCCAAATTTCACTATAAGCATTATCTCTATCTGAATCATTAAATTTAGTAAAAGAAAACATTGGTACATTAGCTAATTTATATTCTGTTTCTGGCAACCATTCAGAATAAATTTTAGCATATGTGTCTTGTAAAACTTTTGGAAATTTACCTTCATTTTCAAAGACTATCCATTTACTTTCATCAATATTTATAACATCAAGTTGATCGCTTATATTGTTTTCTGTTGTTATAACACCAATCATATGAGTTAAATAACCCTCTTCTTTAATAAAATTCTCATCAGCATCATATGAAACATTTACAATTTCTTTAGGTTCAATGTTTTGTAAATTATTCATTTCTTCTTTTTGTATATTAGTAATACTATTTGCTAGTTCTTCAATTTCATTGTTAACACCCTCGTATTGCATACGAACACGTTTTTTTACGCCTACTATATTAATTTTTGGCAAATCTACAATTCTAGTTTTCATGCCTATTCCTCCTTTAACATTAATAGCAAATGAAAGTTTCGGATATGAAATTAAAACTTGTTTTTCATATATTTGAGATGGTAAATACCCACTCCAATCTCTAAAAGACTTTGTAAAACCATCAATTGAATATCCATATTTTATAGCTACACTCGTTACTGATTCTTTATTTAATAAATCTTTATTAGCAAAATACAATTTTCTTTTTTTTATATACTCAGATAAACCGATACCAGTAAGAAATATAAACAAATTTCTATAATGCTGCTCAGGTAAACCAACAAAATTCGCTATATCATATAAATTTAAATCGTTTGTTAAATTCTGATCTATATAATCTATAGAATTATTTAAATTTTTTAATATCATATCCATCACCTTTCAATCCTATAGTAATCAATAATCAAAGAACTAACTCGATAATTTATATATAACAATTATCGAATAAAAAATAATTGCTTTATTCCAATTGCTTTATTGACGTTGAGCCTCGGAACCCTTAACAATCCCAAAACTTGTCGAATGGTCGGCTTAATAGCTCACGCTATGCCGACATTCGTCTGCAAGTTTAGTTAAGGGTTCTTCTCAACGATGAATAAATTTTCTCGGCATAAATGCGTGATCTAACTTTTGTCATAACGTTTAGCAAAACATAATACAAAATAAAAAAAGAGATGTGAAATTAGATTCACATCTCTTTTTAACTATCACTTGATATCTATTACTTTTCTTTGATTATTCTCAGTTTTCGGTAAATCTACAGATAAAATACCATCTTCAAATTTAGCTTCAATATTATCTTCATCTATATTATTAAGTGAATACATTCTCTTCACATTACTATAAGATCTTTCTTTTTGAATGACTTTACCTTCATCATCTTTTTCTTCATTTACCTGATTATTTTCAGCAGAAATTATTAGCGTCCCATTTTCATAAGAAATATCTATTTGGTCTTTTGAAAATCCTGGAAGCTCTGCTTTTAATTCATATCTATCGTCTTTTTCACTAATATCAGTTTTTATACCTTGTTCATCAGGAAAATTACTAAAAAATTGTCTTCCAAAATCTCTAAACAATTCACTAGGTATCATATCAAAATAATCTCTTCCAAATGGTTTTAAACCATAAGTCATAACGATCACTCCTTATCATATTTAACCTATTTTTTGATTCATATTTTTGACATAATCCAAATCATTTAAATACTCTTCCCAATTACTGTTGAATTCGAATTCAACAAAAGGGTTAAATTCAAATACACCATCAAAATTAGACATATTCTTAAAAGGAATTAGTTTTTTTGAATTTTTATCTAAACTCATATCAACCCCTCCCTATAAAGCATATAACTATTTTCACTATATATATAACATAAAGGTCAAAATTGGTCAATAAATTTTCTCGGCATAAATACGTGGTCTATTTATTTTGCTTTTCTCCAAAATATTAAGATAAAAACACTCCAATACCACCAATAAAAACTGCAACAAAAATCCCAATCCACATTAAAATAGACATAGAAAACGCTCCTTTTTAAGTAAACTCTATCACAAGAACGATTTAAAATTTAAATACCTTTATTTTGAATTTTAAGGGGGTATTTTAAAGATTTAGGGGTAAATCATATAGTTTTATGCCTAAAAACATATATAAGCTCTTAAAACACAAATATGAGCCAAATAAATATATGCTATTTTAAAAAACAAAAATTTGAGCAAAACCAGTGACTAATTTTTTAGACACTGCCCATTTACGCACAAAATTATTTTTTGCGTAAAAACTGGGAAACCATGCTGGTTGAACGCTATAGTTCCCGCAGGGGCAAAAATACATAAAAAAACGCTAGCTTTTAAGCTAACGTTTCAAATCTTTTAAGTAATCATTTTGTTTTTCAAAATGCCAAATTGCCGTAATTGAATGTGCTTTTTCTTCTTCGTCTGTGATTTTATCTTCATCACTTGTATTAATTAAATTACCATCTTCGGCATCATCTAAATTTAAAATTTTATGCTTTTGTTTAAGCAGTCCACCATAACTCAACATACGTTTTCGGTATAAACCTTTTCCAAGTCATTCACGATTTCTTGATTTCTTTCATCATCATCAGTTAAAAAATCAGATGACTTAACCGAATATTTAGAGGTTTCTTTGATTGCTATAAGATTATCTAAATTATTGGTTAAAGATATTATGTTGTTTCATGTTTTGACGACGCATATTAAGTGCGTGTATTTCTTCAAGTTCAGCTTTAATCGATTGCATCAAATAACCTTGCATACCTTCAACTGTTTCATTTTTCTGTAGCAACATCGCTTTAAATCGTTTTAAGACACTGATAAGTTCGAACTCCACGTCTTCTAAACGGTAATATGTATCATGAGCATTATTAAATGATTTTTTTCCTTTAAGTAAAACACTTTTAATAATACGAATTTCTCTAATTTCAAAATTACTTAAGTAATCTTTGATTTGTTGTGGCAATTCTTCAAGCACTTGGAATTTTAAGGCATCATTATTAAATTCAGTTTGTTGATGATTTGTATGATCCGAATGATCATGACTTATTGAATTGTTATATGTATCATTCATATCATACGTATCATTATTCTCAGTCTCTATATAATCAGTATTACTTAAGTCAGTATCATTAGACTGTGAATTTGGAAGTTCTTGACCACTTAAATTCATAGTTCTAGAACTTCCAAATTCATTGTTCTGGAACTGTGAATTTGGAAGTTCCTTGGTACGACTGCCTTCAACATCATAATTGGGTTTTAATAAATACAATCTATTGGGTTTATTAAGGCCAACACGTTCTTGAGTTAGTAAATTAAAACTTACTAACTCTTTTTTCAATTTTATGATTTTTTGTTCTGCATAACCTAAGTATTCGCACAAATGTTTATTACTGAAAATAAAGTAAATGTTATTATTTTTATCTACCCATTCATTTTGGATGGATAATTCAAAACGATCTTTTAATAACGCATACATAATTTTGGCTTCTGCTGACATTTTCTTAAAATATATATCTTCAAATAAATATTTAGGCAGTTGATAAAACCTTTCAGTTTTTACTTGTGATAAATTGTATTTCTCAAAATTGGGCATAATAAAAACCTCATTTCCACTTTTTTTGGATTGAGGTAATAAAACAATTTTTACGTAAGTTATATGTTTTGTGCTTGCACTTAGATGATTAGATATATATAATACAAGTATCAAAAAAATATATAAACAAACGAATGCGAATCGTTTTATTACCGAGAGTCGATGCTACGCCAATAGCATCGACTCTTTTAATATTCATAAAGTAATATTAACACTTTTATGGTCGTATATAAAGCGTTTTAAGTGTAGTTAAAAGCACATTATAACCTCAAAATAGTAAAATTTATTAATTTGGTGCCTGATTAGGCACCAAAAATATCCGATAGGTAGCTAATTAGTCACTTAGGTAGTGAAATAGGTGGTAAATTTAGGCGGTAAAAGATGAAAAAATATTTGCTATGTGGTAAAATTTAGGTACTAAATTAGGTACCTAAGGGTGGGTGTTATGAAAACTATTAAAATGGTTGCTGATGAATTGGATGTAACTAAACAAACTATTGTTAATAATGCTAAAAGCTTAAATATATCTTTTGAAAAAGAAAATGGAATTAATTATATTAATGATAATGATTGTTTGAAAATTATAGAAAAAATCACTAAGAAAGAAAGAACAACGCAAAATAAAGAATCAGTAAAAAAAGAAATGTTTGATGAAAATACTGCAGAAGTTGAAAAGCATATATATAATAATTCAAATAGTTCTGAGACATTAAAAACAAAAGCAAATGAATTAGAAAAGCAAATAGAAATCTTTGAAACTAGAGCTAAAAATGATGAAAAATATATTGAGAATCTAACTAAACAACTAGATCAACAAAATAGCAATGTTAATACATTAAATAAACTGTTGGAGAATCAACAAATATTAGCTTTAGAAAGTAATAAAAAGATTCAAAAACTAGAAAACCAATTAGAAGAAGAAAGACAGCTTAATTATTCTTTTGATACAGTGACTAATGATAGACAAAACGTTAAACCGCAAGAAGCAACTTTTACTGAAGAATCTCAAAATATCAACCAACAACAAAAGAAAAGTCAACCAACAGAAACAGAAGTAAAACATAAGGATAGAACTGAAGAGAAAAAGGATGACAGTACAAATGAAGAAGTATTAGCGAAAGATGATAAACCATCTGAAGAAATAGAGAGTGGGCCTGAGGATAAGGAAGCAGAACCACCTAAAAAGGGGTTTTGGAGTCGTTTGTTTGGTAGCTAATATAATTAATTAGGCACTAAAAGGTTATAACCTTTTAGTGCCTTTTATATAGTGAGAACTTCTGATAATCATCGATTATGTTAATAAATGCAAAATCAAACAGAACTTTTTTAATGTTAGCAACAATTTTTATTACCATTTTCTTTTTTCTCATTATTTTCGTCTTTTTTGTCTGTTTTCTCTTCAATTTCAACTGAACAACATGACTGTTCTTGAGGTTTTAATTTTTTTAATGCGTCTTTGATACCCATTTACTTCACCTCCTTAAATGATTAAGTTAACAACTAGACCAGTAGCAATAGCTACGACTAAAATTGCTATAACAAAAGATATTACAAATTTCTTTTTAAATAATTTCGATAACAATACAACTTCAGGAATACTTGCTCCTGCGCCACCTATAATTAATGCTACGACTGTTCCCAGTGACATACCTTTAGATACTAAAGCTTCAGCTATAGGAAGCATTGTTTCTGGTCTAATATACATAGGTATACCAATAACAGAAGCAATAATAACAGAGATAATACTATCACCACTCGCATATTGTGTTATAAAGGTTTCTGGAATAAATCCATAAATAAATGCCCCAATAAATACACCAATAATTAAATAAGGTAACATTGGATATAGGAAAGCCCAAGCATCATTTAGCGCTTGCTTAACACGAGATCCTGATTTATTAGTGAAAAATCCATCACCTTTGACATTAACGCCTTTATAACTCTCTGCTAAATTCATTTTTGAAAAAACAAGGCCAGTTAAAATGCTGAATATCGCTAATACAACAAAATAAACAACAGCAACTTTCCACCCTAATAAAATCCATAGCATAAATATCATGAGTGGATTCATGAGTGGCGAAGCGATTAAGAAACTCATAGCTGGACCAAACGGAACTTTAGAGTTTAACAAACCTGCAAGTATAGGAATAGTAGAACAAGAACAAAATGGTGTAATAGCACCAAAAATCATTCCTAATACATAGTTGGTTGCTTTATTTGGTTTGCTTAAAAGCTTTTGTATTTTATCTTCTGATACTACTTGTTGAATTAAACTTACAATAAAACTTACAACTATAAATAATGCTAACAATTCAAAAAATAACATTAAAAATGTTTTTATGAATTCGATGATTGAATCTGTCATTAGTATAACTCCTCTGAATTTATTTAATCAATTTTTTTTGATATATAAATTAAAAAAAGTTGATTAATATGATGTGTAAGAAGATAAATCCTATAATATTTTACAGCAAGTATCTTCAGTTAATACAACTTGAATTTGTGCTTCATTGATTTTGTAGTAGTTCCAAGTACCGTATTTTTCAGGTATTAAAATCTGTGCACTTACTAGTTTTTTTAAATGATATGAAATTTTAGATTGTTTTAAATCTAATAACTCCTCTAAGTCGCATACACATAGTGATTTATTAGGGCTTTGACTAATTTGATTAAGTATTTTTAATCTATTTTTGTCAGCAAGTGCATTAAACATGCTTTCATAAAAAGCTAATTGTTCATCTTCATTCATATCAGTTTTTGCTTTAATAACTTCCATAAAAAGAACACCTCTTTTTTATAATATTTGATTAGAGTTTATATTATTTTTATTTCAATTCTTGTATTGCTTGTTTGTAGTTATTTTCTGTTGATTCACCATACTGATGAATATTACCTTTAAAGAACTCCTTCTCCATATATATTGTAGCTTCTTTTAAAGTGACTTCTCTTGATACCATAACAAGATTTAAATAACTTACAAAGTAACCAACAGATAAAGTACTTGCGTGGTTTACTCGCAATCAGGCACACCTCCTTATTGTCTAAATAATTTTATTCCATTTAATATATCAATTTTTTTTGATATATTAAATATAAATCAATATATACATTATTGCAAGATTAAAAAACTATAATTTCACATAAACTTAGACATGCTCCACAGCAATAGTAAAAATATTTTCTTCCTAACTATATTATTAGAAACTCAAATTAAGTTAAATTTTAAAAATCCAAATCAATACATAGACACTAATCTATATAGATGCTAATCTATGGTAGTAAAATAATTAATGAGGTGAGTATAATGTTAAATATTGAAATATACGAAGAAGCTATGTGCTGTTCTACTGGCGTATGTGGTCCAGAACCGGATGAAACACTAATAAAGACGAACCAAATCAATGAATATTTAAAACAAAATCAAATAGAAGTTCAACGTTATAATATGAGTAATAATCCGAATGAATTTATTAAAAATAAAGAAGCTATTCGTTTAATTCAAGAAAAAGGTAATGAAGTTTTACCAATCACTTTTATAGAAGGCAATATAGCTAAAACGGGTACTTATATTACCCAAGAAGAAGCCGATGAAATTATTACGGTTAATCAGATGAGAAATGGAGGATGCTGTGGTGGAGATGGATGCTGTTAAATACTTAAATAAATTGAATTTAGATAATGTTGAGTTAACAAAATATTTGTTTTTTACTGGTAAAGGTGGCGTAGGCAAAACGACGATATCAAGTTCTATTGCTTTAAACTTAGCAGAGAATGGAAAGAAAGTAGCTTTAGTAAGTACTGATCCAGCTAGTAATTTACAAGATGTATTTCAAATGGAATTATCTAATAAATTAACTACATATCAACCTATACCTAATCTCTCTATAGCCAATTTTGACCCGATTGCTGCTGCAGACGATTATAAAGCACAAGCTATAGAACCTTATGAGGGTATTCTACCAGAAGATGTGCTTTCTGAGATGAAAGAACAGTTAAGTGGTTCGTGTACAGTTGAAGTAGCAGCATTTAATGAATTTACAAATTTTTTATCCGATAAAACTTTAGAACAAGAATTTGATTTCATTATATTTGATACAGCTCCAACAGGTCACACCTTGAGAATGCTTGAATTACCTTCTGCATGGACAGATTATTTAAATACAACGAGTAATGACGCTTCTTGCTTAGGTCAATTATCGGGTTTAAATGAAAATAGAGGTAAATATAATTCAGCACTTGAAAAACTACGTAACCAAGACGATACGACCATGATCTTAGTTGCGAAACCTAACCACTCTTCTATATATGAAATTCAAAGAGCGCAACAAGAATTACAACAACTATCAATTTCTAAATTCAAAGTAGTCATTAACAACTATATAGAAGAAAGTCACGGTTTAATTTCGAGTCAGATGAAATCAGAACAAGATAAAAACATTAATCATTTTACTGAATGGTTAAATAACAATCATGCTTATTACGTTCCATATAAAAAGCAGAAAGAAGAAGGTATAGAAAGTTTAACTAATCTATTAAATGATGATAACTTAATTGAAAATGATGACTTTATTGTTGAAGATCATCCGCAATTCAATAAATTAATAGATGAAATTGAAAATAGTAAAGTTCAATATTTATTTACAATGGGAAAAGGTGGCGTTGGTAAAACGACAGTAGCAACGCAATTAGCTACAGAATTATCTAATAAAGGACATCGTATTCTTTTAGCAACGACTGACCCTACTAAAGAAATTAATGTTGAAACCACAAGTAATTTAAATACTGCTTATATTGATGAAGAACAAGCATTAGAAAAGTATAAAAAAGAAATATTAGCCATAGTGAATGATGATACACCACAAGACGATATTGATTATATTATGGAAGATTTAAAATCACCTTGTACAGAAGAAATAGCATTTTTCAAAGCCTTTAGTGACATTATGGAGAATCAAGAAGACATGGATTACGTAATTGTAGATACAGCTCCTACAGGCCATACCTTGTTGTTACTTGATTCTAGTGAAAATCACTATAAAGAACTAAAGAAAAAATCAACTCAAACTACCAGTAATGTTGAAACGTTATTACCTAAAATTCAAAATCAAGATTTAACACAGATGATAATCGTAACACTAGCAGAAAAAACACCTTATTTAGAATCTAAACGTTTAGTAGAAGATTTAAATAGAGCCGATATAGGACATAATTGGTGGGTCGTTAATCAATCATTAGTTACGCTAAATCAACGTGATGACCTTTTTAGTAACAAAAAAGAAGATGAATCGATTTGGATAAACAAGATTAAAAATGAAAGTCTTAATAATTACTTTGTCATACCTTATGGAGGGTTAGAATAATGAAAAAAATTGTTATCATTGGTTCAGTTGCTGCCGGTACGAGTGTCGCGGCTAAAGCAAGAAGAAATAGTGAAGATGTTGAAATTACCGTTTTTGATAAAGGTAGTGATATTTCGTATTCCGTATGTGGTATCCCCTACTATATAGGAGGTAATGTATCTGATATTGATGAAAATGCTAAATGGTTTAAAGAACGCTTTAATATAGATATTTATACAGAATATGAAGTGAATAAGATAAATGATAGTGATCAAACAATAACAGTTACTAATTTAGTAAATGATGAAAAGATGATTCAAAAATATGACGAATTAGTATTAGCAACAGGTTCATCGCCTAAAGAACTCCCTCAATTAAATAGCGAAGAATATAATAATGTGTTTAAAGTTAAAAATATTAATGATGCCAAAGCAATTTATAATTATATTAATGACCATGATGTTCAGAATATAACAATCGTTGGCGGTGGATTTATTGGTTTAGAGATGTTAGAACAATTATCTAATTACAACACTTCAATTGTTCAACGTAACACTTTTATGCCTCATTTAGACTACGATATGAGTTTTATGATTCAAGAATATATTGAAGATAAAGCTAACGTATATACCTATAATGAAATTGACATTATTGATTATGATGAGAATCATACGATAAATAGAGTCAGCTTAAAAACTGGCGAATTAATTGATACAGACTTAATCATTATTGGGATTGGTGTCACACCAAATACTAAATTAGCTAAAGAAATTGGTATTAATATTGGAGAATCTGGAGCAATACAAACCAATAAGTATTTGGAAACAAATATTCCTCATATATATGCAATTGGTGATGCAGCAGAAAGTTATAATTTAATTACTGGTAATCCTATATATAGACCGCTAGGTTCTACAGCAAATAAAATGGGTCGTATTTTAGGAGATCGATTAACTGGTGGAAATCTAGAACATAAAGGCATTTTAGGCACAGGCATTGTCCGTATCTTTGATATGACAATTGCCCAGACAGGTTTAACCGAAAAAGAAGCTGTTGAGTTAGAAATTGATATTGATGTATTACACAATGTGAAACCGAATCGTCCAGAATATATGCAAGGTCAAGAAATGGTAATTAAAGCTATATTTGATAAAAATAATTCTAAATTACTTGGTGCGCAAATAGTTGGGTATGAGGGCGTAGACAAGAGAATTGATGTACTAGCTACTGCTATAACATTTGGTGCCAAAGCAGAAGATTTATTTCATTTAGATTTAGCATATGCACCTCCTTTTTCTACAACTAAAGATCCTGTTATTTATACAGGGATGATTGGTCACAATATTACTCGGGGACGTAAAATTATAACGCCTGAAGAAGTCGTAAAACAAAAAAATGATTTATTGATTTTAGATGTACGTTCTCCAAAGCAATTTGAAGTTGATCATGTTGATGGAGCGATTAACGTCCCATTGAAAACGTTGAGAAGTTATGCAAAAACGTTAGATGAAAATCAAACAATCGTGACTTATTGTAATAAAGGTACTACTGGTAATGCTGCACAAAACGTACTTATTAATTTAGGCTTTAAACAAGTATATAATTTATCAGGTGGCAATAAAAATTATCAACGATATAAAAGATTTCAAGTAGAAAGGGAGAAGAAAAATTGAATTATAATGAGATATCACAATACTTGAAAGTGATTGCTGATAGTAGCCGTCTTGAAATATTAGATTTGTTATCTTGTGGTGAATTATGCGCTTGTGATTTATTAGAGCATTTTTCTTTTTCTCAACCCACATTAAGTCATCATATGAAAGTATTAAAAGACAATAATTTAATTACATCCAGAAAAGATGGTAATAAAAATTTATACAAATTGAATCATGACGTATTGGATGACGTTACATCACGACTGACTCTATTGAGTTCCAGTACTGTCCCATGTATATGTGAAACAGTAGAGAAAGGTGAGTGTTAATGATGACGATATTAGCAATCACAATATTTGTATTAACGTTAATTTTTGTTATATGGCAACCTAAAGGTCTAGATATTGGTATTACTGCATTAATTGGTGCTGTAGTTGCTATAATCACTGGCGTTGTAAGCTTTTCAGACGTACTAGAAGTTACTGGAATTGTTTGGAATGCGACCTTAACTTTTGTTGCAGTTATTCTTATTTCACTCATATTAGATGAAATTGGCTTCTTTGAATGGTCTGCTATACATATGGTGAGAGCATCAAAAGGTAGCGGATTGAAAATGTTTATCTTTATCATGCTATTAGGTTCAGTTGTAGCAGCTTTCTTCGCAAATGATGGAGCAGCTTTAATACTTACTCCTATTGTTTTAGCTATGGTTCGTAGTTTAGGATTTGATAAAAAAGCGATATTTCCATTTATTATTGCTAGTGGTTTTATAGCTGATTCTACATCATTACCGCTCATTGTCAGTAATTTAGTTAATATTGTTTCCGCAGATTATTTCGATATTGGATTTATTGAATACTTCAGTAAAATGATTATACCTAATATATTCTCATTGATCGCAAGTATTCTTGTTTTATGGTTATATTTTAGAAAGTCTATTCCAAAAACATTTAATGCAGTAAACATTAGAGAACCAAGAGAAGCGATTAAAGATAAAAAACTTTTTAACATCTCGTGGATCGTACTTGGTATATTACTCATTGGTTATTTAATAAGTGAGTTTATAAATATTCCAGTATCCATTATTGCTGGTATCATTGCTTTAATATTTGTATTATTAGCGCATAAATCTAAAGCCGTGCATACGAAACAAGTAATTAAAGGTGCGCCATGGAATATTGTTTTATTCTCCATTGGTATGTATCTCGTCGTATTTGGTTTGAAAAACGTGGGCATTACAACACTTCTTGGTGATGTACTAACAAACATTTCAAGTTATGGCTTATTTAGCAGCATTATGGGTATGGGCTTTGTAGCTGCATTCCTATCCTCTATTATGAATAACATGCCAACCGTTTTAATAGATGCAATAGCAATTGGTCAATCGAGTGCTACAGGAATATTAAAAGAAGGTATGATTTATGCGAATATTATCGGATCTGATTTGGGGCCTAAGATAACACCAATTGGTTCGTTAGCCACACTTCTTTGGTTACACGTACTAACTCAAAAAGGTGTCAAGATTTCTTGGGGAACCTATTTTAAGACCGGAATTATTATCACAATCCCTGTTTTATTTGTAACCCTATTAGGTCTATATTTAACACTAATAATTTTTTAAAAGAGAGGTAATAATAAATGGATAAGAAAACAATTTACTTTATATGTACTGGTAATTCTTGTCGTAGTCAAATGGCTGAGGGCTGGGGAAGAGAAATACTCGGCGAAGAATGGAATGTTTACTCAGCAGGTATCGAAACGCATGGCGTAAATCCTAAGGCGATAGAAGCTATGAAAGAAGTGGATATTGACATATCAAACCATACTTCTGATTTAATTGATAATAAAATTTTAAGACAATCAGACCTAGTTGTTACACTTTGTAGTGATGCTGATGAGAATTGTCCAGTCATCCCGCCTAATGTAAAAAAAGAACATTGGGGCTTTGATGACCCAGCAGGTAAATCTTGGTCAGAATTTCAACGTGTAAGAGATGAAATAGGTCAAAAGATCAAGCAATTTTATGATAATTAAGTTAATATAAAATTCAAAAACAGAGGATAAGCATTGTTATATGTGCTTATCCTCTGTTTTATATAATGATATTTGCTGCTTACCTTTTTCTGTTAGTTCTGCATATATTGTTGTGCCACATATAGGAAAACACCCATTGTAGAATAACTCTATATTTTTTGCTAAATCTTGCCTCGCTATGCTTTCAAGTGCTAATAAAAAATTTTTTCGCTTACATCTAAAGTTTTAAAATCTACACTTTATTCTTCTCTAATCGATAACAGTACATTATACACTAAATCTTGTTTTAACAACGTTCATCACCTCTTATTTATCTAGATGACGATACAAGGTTGCTCTACTTATATTTGTCTGTTCTTTTATCTCATCTAAAGTGTATTTTTTGCTCATATACATCTCAATAGCATCTCTAAGGTTATTATCATCGCGTTTGGGTCTACCCTAATCGAACCATTATCGATGCTAGTAAAACAGTATTTCTGTATGTATGATTAGAGTATTAAAAATGTTCGTTATTAAGACAAAATATGATTATGTAACAGTTAAGAGCCTCCTTTTAAAAAGAGGCTCTTTTAGTATAACTTCTGATAATCATCGATTATATTAAAAAAATATTGATGGATCTATGTCTATCGTAGTGTAAGATATCTAGTATTTTTAAGTATCAATATTATGAGACATGTTATAATAATAGTTTAGTTAAGAAAAGTTATAAGTACTATAATATAACTAAATATCTAGTATTTATGTAATATAGTTTGAAAGGAAAATTCACATGCAACCATTTGTAAAATGGGCTGGAGGTAAAAGACAGTTCATTAATAAAATTATTGAAAAAAAGCCAACAAATTTTAATAATTATTTTGAACCTTTTGTTGGTGGAGGTGCTGTGCTATTTGCATTGCAAAAGAAAAATTCACACATCAATGATATAAATACACATTTAATACATACATATAAGATTATAAAAGAAAAGCCGATTGAACTAATGGAAATTTTAAATTCTTATGATGTAATACCATTAAATGAAGAAAAATACAAAGAAATTAGAGCATTATATAATCAACATATTATTAATAATATCTATAACACTCAAACAGCAGCTTTATTTATCTTCTTAAATAAACATGCTTTTAATGGGCTGTTTAGAGTGAATTCTAAGGGGCTATTTAACGTTCCGTGGAATAAAAAAGAGTACGCAGCTTCATACAATAAGCATAACATCCTTGAAGTTTCCGAATTTCTTAAAGATATAAAGATAACAAGTGTTGATTTTGCTGAGGCAGTTATAGATGCTAGAAAAAATGATTTTATATTTTTCGATAGTCCTTATGCTCCATTGAATCCAAATAGTTTCTCTGCTTATGATAAAACAGGATTTAAAATAGAGGAACATGAAAGATTAGCTAAACTGTATAAGGAATTAACGACAAAGGGCATTTATTGTATGCTTACTAATCATAATACTGATTTTATTAGAAATTTATATAAAGATTTTAATATTGAAGAAATTAATGTCAGAAGAAGTATAAATTCAGATGCCAGTAAAAGAGTCGGCAAAGAAGTTATTATAACTAATTACTAAGGAAGGGATTTATGAATAAACAAGCATATTATTCAGAAGAAAATATTGATTTGTATTGTGGGAATTCTTTTAACATATTAAAAAAATTAGAAGAAAAATCAGTAGATTTGATTTTTGCTGATCCTCCATATTTTTTATCTTCAAATGGAATGACTAACTCTGGTGGAAAAATGGTGTCAGTTAATAAGGGAGATTGGGACACTTCATTAACTTTCAAAGAGAAACATAAATATAATAGGAAATGGTTAAGATTGTGTAAAAATGTGATGAAAGATGATGGTACAATATGGGTATCTGGTACATTACATAACATTTATTCAATTGGATTTGCCCTTGAAGAAGAGGGGTTTAAAATATTAAATAATATAACTTGGCAAAAAACAAATCCACCGCCTAACTTGGGATGCAGAAATTTTACACATTCTACAGAAACAGTGATATGGGCTAAGAAAGATTTAAAAAAAGCAAAACATTACTTTAACTACGAAGAAATGAAAAAAGTAAATAATAATAAGCAGATGAAAGATGTATGGTTAGGTTCATTAACAAAAAAATCAGAGAAATCATATGGTAAACATCCTACGCAGAAACCTTTATATTTACTTAGAAGAATTATTACTGCCTCATCAAAAATAGACTCTATAGTTTTAGACCCCTTTTTAGGAAGTGGTACTACTGGTGTTGCATGTAAAGAATTGAATAGAAGGTTTATTGGTATAGAATTAGAAGAAAATTATTTAGAAATTGCAAAGAAAAGAATTGAAAATACTGAAACTTAGGGGGCATAAATATGGAAAAAAGAAATTTTGAAGAATGGCTAAATCATTTTAAATCGAGTATTGCAGATTATAAATATTATGTAGATTTCGAGAAAGTTAAAGCAAATGTAAATAAAATAAAAATAGAATTAAATATTCTAAATTCATTAATAGGGGAAGAAGATATAGAAAATAAATTCTTAGAGATTGTTCAAAAATATCCTGAAACATTAAAATGTATACCAATTTTACTTGCAATAAGACAAAATGAAATCAG
Organism: Staphylococcus sp. GDY8P54P; assembly: GCF_017892645.1. Taxonomy (NCBI): domain Bacteria; kingdom Bacillati; phylum Bacillota; class Bacilli; order Caryophanales; family Staphylococcaceae; genus Staphylococcus; species Staphylococcus sp. GDY8P54P. The sequence continues at coordinate 19,723 of NZ_JAESLN010000038.1, forward strand.
TATTAAAACTATAGACAAAGATGATGTATTTAATTTTAAAAATCCTAACCATAGTCCTGAAGAATATGCTGTATTTATGGCTGAAACGGGGTTGTTTGATTTAATACAAAATCATTTAATTAGTAATTTATATGATTATGTTACAGGTGTTGAATCTGGTTTAGATAGTAATGGCCGTAAAAACCGTGGTGGTCACTTAATGGAAGACTTGGTAGAAGAACATATTAAACTTTTAAACACAAAATATTATAAAGAATTAAGAACAGACGATTTAATTAAAAAATATGATATTGATTTGTCTGCAATCACAAACCAAGGTAAAACCATCAAAAGATTTGATTTTGTAATTCCTTATGAAAATAAAATATTTGCTATTGAAACAAATTTTTATCAAAGTGGTGGCTCTAAATTAAATGAAACAGCTCGTAGTTTTAAAAATATCGCCATTAGTTCCGAAAGTATTCCTGATTTTGAGTTTGTATGGATTACTGATGGTCGTGGATGGAAAAGTGCTAAAAGTAATTTAGCAGAAACGTTTTCAATAATGGAACATTTATATTCAATTAAAGATTTACAAAATGGAGCGCTCAAAAAAATGCTGTGTGAAGAATAATATGGTTAGTTTCTCTATATTAAACTAAATAAAGTTTTATCTTCTTATATACCATAATTGAGAAAAAATATAGAAAAAAAGAGAGGGCAAAAACGCTCTCTCTTTTTCCTGTCTTATTATTAAAATCTCATAATACATGATTAACATGTATTTTGGGACGCTGTGAGAAACGCTCATTTGCATTGACGACCCATTTATCAAGATAATCCCTTATCATGTTTAATTCTATAAACTGTCTGTCTTGTAATATTAACCTCTTTCGCAATCTTACTAATTGCTTTCCCTTCTTCTAACATTTCGACAACTCGATGATAGATAACACGTTTCTGAGGATCTTTCGCGTTCGGTGAATAAAGTAAAGGGCGCCCTTTATATACCCCTTTGTCTTTCGCAACTTGGATACCTTGAGCTTGTCGACGTTTACTTTCATTTCTCTCTTGTTCTGAAACCATTGCTAAAATTTGAACGATTAAATCTTTCATAAACTTATCCAGTAATGGATTACCAATCACTTCATTCATCATAGGTAAACTTGTAATCATTAACTGAACGTCTTTTTCTTTTAAGTAATTCACAGTTTCAATAATTTCATCATAATTACGTCCTAAACGATCAATTGACTCCACAACGAATCGATCTCCCATTCTTACAAAATTAAGAACTTCTTGAAGTACGGGTCTATTTTCAACTGATTTGCCTGATTGCTTCTCTGTAAAGATTTTCTCCACACAAAACGTCTTTAAATTATCCAATTGTCTTTCTAAATTTTGATCTATCGAAGATACTCTCGCATAGCCTATAATCATTTATTTTCACTCCGAAATTAATATACACCCTAATCATACGTGTCACTTTACTTGGTATATGAGAATAATTTCACTTAATAAATGAGAAAAAGCAGCGTACTTTAATATGGTACGTTGCTTTTTCTATTATCGTATACCTATGACCAAACTGTCTCTTGCTGTTTCTACAACCTCGGTGCTGATTTTATCTAAGCCATTTATATCCATAATTCTATCTATCTGCGCAAACAAGCGATGAATAAGTCTAAAATTACCCTTAGTGATTTTAATAATAGTTGTTATAGCTTCATAGTCAGTGAAGTCTTCAAGTTTTAAATCAACTCCTAGATCTTGCCACTTATACTCTAATATATGATGTGTTTCATCTTTGCTTAAATTATCGAATTCATGTGCAAAACCTATACGAGAATATAGTTGAGGATAACGAGATAGTTTTTTCTCAATACCTGGCATACCAATGAATACCATTGCTAGGTCACGTTCATCATAGATAGATCTTAATTGCTCTAAATGTTGCACTTTAAGTCTATCAATTTCGTCTATTATAATGAGTTCAATGTCTTGGAATGCATCACTAAAATTTTCACTATGTTCATGCTCGTATTTATTTAAAACATGTAATTTTTGACCCAAATCAATACTTCCATTAATACTGTGTAAGTCACTACTCAATCTTGTTTGCTTTTCTGCTGGTGCAGTATAAAATATTTTGTCTACAGATAATATATCGTCCGTTGTTTTATTAGCTAAATCTTTCCAGCCCCTATGGTTAACCTGGTTTTCAATAATATCCCAATTGGTATAATATCGTGAAGATAATGTTTTACCCACACCTGGTTGACCATAACATATACCAATATACTGATATTTAATACAAGCATCACAAAATTCAGCAAATCGTTTGTACTCTTTTGTTTCAATGAACTTCTGTTTTTTAGTCATTATGATACCTCTTTAGCTTTTTGACATTTTTGTCTATCTTGTGAGGTGAATAACTTTGATTTTTTTCTTCTTTTATTAAGTCAGTCGTACTAGGGCTAATAGCGTTTTGTTTCAAGTGCTTTCTTCTCTGACTACGAGCATGTTGTATATCCTTTATATCAATTGAATAATCAGATAAATCAGGAGATATAGCTGTACAAAGGAATTCATCTCTATAAAACACGCGTATTTCAGCCATATCATTGGGATTGTAACGAATCAGTACATATTCACCTACATAAGCTGCTAAATTCGTATTACTATATCTAAATCCTTGAAAATGAATACCATCTGAATGGATTTTTCTAGATTTAGGAATCTCTAGTAAGAGTAAATCGAGTTGTTCTAAACTACTGGGCATATTGGGGAAAAAGAGATTACTATTCCATCGACTTGTTGGTGAACAACCAATAGAACTGTGTTCTTTGTGATTATAGTCTTCAATCAAAAATTGGCGTAATTTTTCTTCGAACTCTTGAAATTCTAGTAAATTTTTAAACTCATCGTTATTGTTTATATATCCAGGAATTTGCTCTAGGAATGTTTGATTGACTGTTTGAAAGAATCTTTCTATTTTTCCACGACCTCGTGGCACGCCAACTTTTGAAAACATTAAATTAATTTTCAAATCAACAGCGACTTGTTCCATATGATGTGAAGTAAAGTCACTTCCATGGTCAGTATAGAACTTTTCAGGAATCCCACATATTGGCCATCTTGTATCACTCTTATTCCAAATAGCTTGATGTAGTGTTAGGGCAGTATTCTTGGCATTAGGACTATCAAATGTTAAAAAGTAGCCTGCAATTGCACGACTATAATCATCCATAATAATGGTTAACCACGGTCTATTGATGTTACCTTTTTGATCTAATATATAGACATCTAGCAAAGTATGGTCGGCTTGCCATATTTCATTTGGTCTTGATGATTCTCTTATTTGTATTAAATCGTACTTATTGTGATAGTATTTTTCACCCTGATGAGAAAAATCAATCACAGATTTAGGCATTGCTTTAATAACACTATAAACTTGTTTATAGCTTGGTGTATCAAAATTATGCTCTTTACAATAATTAGCGATTTTCCTATGAATTGTAGCAATACTATTTCTTTTATTTTTAAGTGCAAGGCGTTCAATTTCATCAATTATCTTTGGTTCTATTTTACGTGTCCCTTTATCGGCTCTTGTCGTATAAATTAGCCCCTTAAGTCCTTGTTCTTTATATAACTTATTCCACCTATAAAGTGTACTTAACGCAATGCCTGTATTTTTAGAAATACTCGATAAGGATTTGTTTCCTAATATAAAAGGTTTAATAACATCGTACTTTTGTATAGCCTCTTTACGCTTGGTTTCAGAAAAATTAGTGAGGTATTTCTCCTTGTTTTTCATCTTCCTTTTCCTCCAATTTATTGAGGTAACGATAAATTGTTGTGCGTGAAACTTGCCATTGTTCTGCAATTGTCTTAATTGGTGTACCATTATCATAAAGTGTTTTGAGTAAATTCAAATCTTGATTGCTTAATTTTTCAGGTCTTCCACCATAACGTCCTCTGGCACGAGCTGCAATTCGACCAGCCGAAGAACGTTCTAAAATTAAGTTACGTTCAAATTCTGCAAACGCTGCGAATAAATGAAATAATAATTGTCCTGTAGAACTTGATTTATCCATAGTTATATTTTCTTCTAAACTATGAAAACTCACGCCTCGTTCGTTAAGTTCATTAACTAATGTGATTAAATCTTCCATGTTACGTCCTAGTCTATCTAGTCTCCAAGCAACAATCGTGTCTCCTGATCTCGCAAATTCAATTGCTTTATCTAAACCAGGCCTTTTACTTTTTGAACCACTAATATGGTCGCTAAATATCTTTTCACAACCATATGCGTTTAATCGATCCTCCTGTAAATTCAAATTTTGTAATCCAGTTGAAACTCTTGCATAACCTATTTTCAAAATACAAACCTCCTATATACATATCCAGTGTACCATAACTTAATTCCAAGGTCTTTTGTGAACATAGATTTTTTGTTGGGTTTTTGAACACACAAATATATGTAATACTCACTTATTTCGACATAAAAAGAGAGTGTACAGAAAATGGTTATTTTCTGT
>NZ_JAESLN010000039.1:0-2991 GCF_017892645.1 Staphylococcus sp. GDY8P54P
TTTTCAAAATTCCAAATTGCAGTAATTGAATGTGCTTTTTCTTCTTCATCTGTCGTTTTATCTTCGTCGCTTGTATTAATCAAATTGCCATCTTCGGCATCGTCTAAATTTAAAATTTTATGTTTTTGTTTAAGCAAACCACCATAACTCAACATACGTTTTCGGTATAAACCTTTTTCTAAATCATTTACGATTTCTTGATTTTTTTCATCATCATCAGTTAAAAAATCAGATGACTTAACCGAGTATTTTGAAGTTTCTTTGATTGCTGCTTGAATATCTTTATCGCCTTTTTGGTTTGGTTTGATCGCTTTAATATTTGCTACTGGTCGATAATTAACTTGTAATGCTTTTTGCCATAAATCGACCCATTCCGTCTGCGTAATATAATTTTCTTTTTTTCTAAAATACGCATTTTCAACGCATAACAAAACGTGCATATGTTGATTATAACTACCGTCATTTTTATTAACTGTTACTTCAGTTGAGCGTAAAAATCCTACCAAATTCTTTTTAACTTTTGTATACATCTTTAATTTATTAAAAGCCTTAGACATATGCTTTAAACTTTGTTCTAAATGGTCACCGTCTATTGCATTTTTAGTCGATAAAGTAAGAAATAACCAACGAGCAGTTGGCTTTTCTTTAACCACTTCTTCAATCACTTTTTGAGCTTGATAACTATTTTTCATAGCACGCCTCCAATTACAAACTGGACACAATTTTGATTTACAAAACCATGTCTTATGTAACTTCAAATAACCTTCATCAGTAGGCTTGAACTCTAAGACGTTACCACATTGTTTTACGTTAAAAGCCTTTTTAATTTTTAAGATTTCTAGTATATCTGCATAACTTACATTATCTATCTTCTTTTCTCTCCATGGGCGTTGTTTCCCACTTTTCGTCATATCTTTTAATGTTTTATTATCTTGATTTTCGTCTATACATTTAGTAGTATTATATTGCATATAAAAAGACCTCCAGTATTGATTTAAGCGTCGTAACTTAATCATATTACTGGAGCTTTTTTATGTCAATTTTTTCTTTCACGCACAAAAATACATAAAAATACTGTCATATCAACGATAAAACGACTTTTAATATCTTTGAGTTATTTCTATATAGTATCAAGACAAGAAGAAACTCGTTTTCAACTCGTTTTAAAACCACCAACCAAAACCTTAAAACTCATCGTAATTTCACTTAAGTTTTTCTTAATTATTCCTTCTTTTTCTACGTCACTTAAATTCCACGTTAAAGGCGTCATATCAAGTAATTTATTCAATTCTTCTTTATTTAATTTAACCTTATAACTAATGTCTATCATTTCAATTTTATTAAAATTAGCTTCAAATAAATCTATAACATCAGAATTATCATAATCCTTATTTTTATGATTACTAAAGACTATATTCCTTATTTCTTTTAAATAATCACTATTAGGAATTATTTTTATCAATTTCCCCTCTTTATCTAGAACTCTTTTAAACTCATCATAATTAGAAGGGCTAAGCACATTAATTAAAAAGTCTACATTCCCATTCATAACTGGTATATCAGCTAGATCAGCAACCAACCAATTTATATTTTTATATGATTTTGCTGCTTTTTTTACACCTTCTTTTGCAATGTCTATACCTAAGAATTCATTTCCACCAAGAAATGACTTACTGATTTCATTTAAAATATAACCCTCACCAGTACCAACATCTATTACATTATTTTTAGTTTTAATCTCATATTTTTTAATAATTTCTATGATTTTTAAAATTAATGTCGAATACAAATTGCTACTATCATTCAATTCTCTTCTAGCAATAAACAATTTTTTATCGTATTTACTTTTTTTATGCCCTAAAATTAAATTCGAATACCCCTCTTTTGCAATATCAAAAGTATGGTTATTCTCACATGCTAAAGTTTTATAACCTCTCTTTAATTTTTCATCACATATAGAACACTTAAAAAACATATTCACACCTCCAATCAAATAATTATAAATAACAAAGTTGCTTTATTCCAATTGCTTTATTGACGTTGAGCCTCGGAACCCTTAACAATCCCAAAACTTGTCGAATGGTCGGCTTAATAGCTCACGCTATGCCGACATTCGTCTGCAAGTTTAGTTAAGGGTTCTTCTCAACATCAATAAATTTTCTCGGCATAAATGCGTGTTCTTTTCTTGTCTACCCAGTAGACAAAGTAGACCCAACTGTTATTGCTTTACAGGTCTATTTTTCGTCGTTATAATCTAGTTAAATCCCGTAAGGGCGCACTTATGCGTTCTAAAAAGAACGCGTAAAAAACCATAATCGACCTTCGTCGATTTTTATCTTAGTTTTAAGGAATCGGCGTTGTGGCGCAGATATAAAAATTAATACTGCACGAACTAGAATCGACGTTGTAGCGTAGATATAAAAATTAATACTACATAGAAATTTAACTAAGATTTAAGCTACTAGTTTTTTGCTAGTAGCTTTTTTTATTTTCTTAATTTTTAAATGCCTTTATTTTGAATTTTAAGGGGGTATTTAGAGCAAACTCTATATTTATATATTTTTATACCTGTATATTTATATATGTTTCTTAAAACGCAAATATGAGCAAAATAAGGGTACATCTTTCTGACATTTAACTTGTATTCAAAAGACATATTACTTAAGTTGCTAAAGTCATTTTAAATACAATCACTTGTACTTTTTAAACATAAGCCAGAAAAACGATATAGCTCTTTTATATATTTTTCTAATTTGATTGGAACTCCCTAAAATTTATATAACTTAAAAAGTTAAATTGTTTATCTCATTTTTTGTACATAACCAGTGGCGAATTTTTCAGACACTGCCCATTTACATGCAAATTAAAATTTTCAAGGTAAAACTGGTCAACCATGCCGGTTGAACGCTATAGTTCCTGCAGGGGCAAAAATACATAAAAAAACGCTAGCTTTTAAGCTAACGTTTCAAAAATAATTTTGTTTTTCAAAAT
>NZ_JAESLN010000004.1:0-1428 GCF_017892645.1 Staphylococcus sp. GDY8P54P
AGTGGCAAGTGGATGATTAGAATTACTTTCTAATGAAGCAAATAGACTCAATATTTCTTCATTATTTAACTCGTCTGTAAAACTTTCATAGTGATTCACTGAAAAGTTACCTTCAGTTAGTGTCCCAGTTTTATCCATCATGATGTAATCAATGTGTTGTGCGATTTCTACAGATTCTCTGTTTTTAATGATTAAACCATTATGTGCGCCTATAGAGGTAGAACGTGCTGTAACTAAAGGTATTGCCAAGCCTAATGCATGTGGACAAGCAATGACTAATACGGTTACTAGCCGTTCAAGTGCGAAATCGACGTTGTTTTGAATAAGCATCCATACAATAAATGAAATCAGGCCAATACTTACTGCAAAGTAAAACAAATAACCTGCGACTTTATCAGAGAGGAGTTCAGCTTTTGACTTATCGTTTTGAGCTTGGTTAACAAGACCCATAACTTGAGATAGGTAGCCATTTTCACCCGTAGCAGTCACTTTAACTTGTACTGTACCTGAACCATTAATTGAACCTCCAATAACATCATCATTATGAGTTTTATGAACTTTTTTTGATTCGCCAGTAACTAATGATTCGTCAATTGATGTTTCTCCTTGAACAATGATTCCGTCTGTGGGTATACTTTCGCCTGCTCTGACTTCCACAATATCGTCAATATGAATATCTGATATTTTAACTTCTTCTCGTTGATTGTTATCAATCAGCTTCACTGCAGTATTAGGTAAAAGTTCTGCCATTTTCTTCAGTGCATTGCCTGCATTACCTACTGCGTTCATTTCAATCCAATGACCTAATAACATGATTAAAATTAAAGTCGCTAATTCCCAGAAAAAGTCCATTGTATGTGTGGATGAACCACTGAAGTTATTCATATAAAAGGCGTATAAACTATAAATATAAGCTACTGAAATACCTAGAGCAACAAGCGTCATCATTCCAGGTTTTTTAGTTGAAATTTCATCTTTAGCCCCTGATAAAAATGGCTTTCCTCCGTAAAAGAATAAAATTGTAGCAAGAATTAATACAATCCAATCTGACCCTGTAAATGAAATTTGAAACGGTAATTTAACTCCCATCATGGGCGATAAAATAATAATCGGTATCGCAAAAATCAAAGAAATAAAGAATTTACTTTTAAAATTTCCATGATGGTGATGTTCATGATTACCATGACTAGTGTGATTTTCATGTTCTTGATGACTATGATGCTCATGATTACCATGACTAGTGTGATTTTCATGTTCTTGATGACTATGATGCTCATGATTTTGGTGTTTTTTGTTATTCGACAAAATTAAACCTCCTAATTTTATATTTTTAAAGATAGTAATAAGACAATTTGAGTATAACATATACGGTATAGGGGTATATACCATTTGACTTTTTTATTTTGAAGTGTACAGAAAATAACCATT
>NZ_JAESLN010000040.1:0-10798 GCF_017892645.1 Staphylococcus sp. GDY8P54P
TTTACTTTGCAACAGAACCATGCCTTCTATAAAAGGCAAAGATGATAATTTCTCTGTTACTATTTGAATAACATTACCTACCATATAAACATCCTCCTTTATTCGTTAGATATTTTTATTTCTTCTCCATCTGGTAAAATAAATGCCTGCACAAACTTGACACCTAGCACATCAGCAATGGCCTTCAACTCATCCAAGGTTACTGTTTCTCGTTGTAATTTTTTATTGAAATTCTGTGGAGTCTGGCCAATACGTCTAGCAAGTTCGGAAACACTTATATTCATTTGCTCACACAGTTCTTTAATCATTTCTGCCGTAGTCATACAGCACCTCCAAGTTTACGCTAAGAATATTGTAAACCATTTGATTGATAAACACAATAGTTATTAAAATATTATTATAATCAGCAAGCAAAAGAAAACCCACAACTCTACTGTAGAGTCATGGGCTATTTACTTTGGGTTTTTATATTTCCATTTCGATGCCAGATTTGAAGACTATGACGAAGTGGTCTTCATACACTGTAACGCTCTGGATTATCTTCCTTACAAGCTTATCATCATATTCTAAGGTGCGGAATTTGTTTTTGCGGATAAATTCAGGCTCTATAATTTATAGAACTGATGAATCATTTTTTGATTCATCAGTTCTATTTTAGTTTATTTAAGTAGAAAAGCATGTCGTCTATCTAGTAAAATTAAAGTACCAACCAAAATCTTAAATAGAAAGGACGACATGTCATGACTAATCATATCAAAAAAATGTTGCGAATTAAAGAAAGATTTAAATTTAACTTGTGTTGAAGAAGGAAAATACAAAGGTGTGAACACATTAATTATCACTGGTACCTACTCACCTAAGCTTACGGCCTGTAAGTATTGTCAGTCTCATGCGAACGATGCAGATGAAAAGAAAACCATTGTAAAAAATGGGAAAAAAGAAGTGACAATTCGTTTGGAATCATATCAAAATATTCCAACTATTTTAAAGCTAAAAAAACAACGATATTTTTGTAAAAACTGCCATCAACATTGGACAACTCAATGTTCTATCGTTGAAGAAAATTGTTTTATTAGTCGATTCATGACATTTAGAATACTAGAATTATTAACTCAAAAAATATCAATGACCGTTATCGCTAAGATATGTCATGTATCACTCACAACCGTTATAAGGGTCCTTAAATCTGTTGAAAAACATTTACCTGAAACGCTTAAACCACGCTCTTTTCCAAAAGTTCTAATGGTTGATGAATTCAGATCTCATGCCACCTATGAAGATAAAATGAGTTTTATTTGTGCCAATGGTGAAACCGGTGAACTGGTTGATGTTCTTCCTAGTCGTAGACTTGATAAACTAATGAATTACTTCAATCGTTCTCCCAAGGAGAAACGAGAACAGGTAAAATTTCTAGTGACAGATATGAATGCGGCTTATTTTCAGTTAACTAAAAAAATCTTTCCTTGTGCAGCTTTAGTCATTGATAGGTTTCATATCGTTAAACACTTAAACCAAGCTTTTAATGACTTTAGAGTCAGGGAAATGAAAGCATTAATAAAGAATCACCAGCGTTCTGAAGCCAATAAGCTAAAAGTAAATTGGAAATACCTATTAAAGAATCAAATGACTGTTTCTAGTTCAGAATATAAAAATTGGAGAAGCTTTCCTTCACCTAAGTTTCCCCCTCTAACAGAATCAATGATGATTGATCGTCTTTTATCATTTTCTACAGACTTAAAAGAAGCCTATGGCGTGTTTCAATTATTAACCTATCACTTTAGAAATAAAGATCCAGACTCATTTTTTGATTTATTAAAGAACTTACCGACTACCTTAGATCCACTATTTAAACAGAAGATTGAAAATCTGATTAATTATGAAGAAGGGATTCGTAATGCTTAACGTATAAGTATTCTAACGGAAAAATAGAAGCTAAAAATACTCATATTAAGATATTAAAAAGAGTATCTTATGGCTTCAAATCTTTTAGTAATATGAAGATAAGAATTTTTATGATAAACGACCTTGTCACAATTGAATAACTAAAAAAAGATGATGAATTTGAGAAAATTCTCAAATTCATCATCTTCAATATTTGTCTCATCAGTCCGATTTGACAAAGAGCCCGTTTTTTTATGTTTTCCTTACTTACTTAAAACAGTCACACATTCAATATGGATTGAGAGGACAGAATGAATGTCATTTGTGTATGTCCGTTCTCGGAAACATATCCACGACACTTTTTGCACTATCGGTAGACGGGAACATATCCATAGGCTTCGCTGTTTTTTGAAAAACTGAGGTATGCTGTTAATTTTCAGTACCCAATACTGTGAATAACGTTACTCTCCTATTCACTAATGTAATTCAACAATCTTTCTAAAATGTCATGTGTAACTTTTAAGTTGTATTGTTCAATAAGGTGACTTTGCAAATCCATAACTAATAGCAAAGAATTTTTATAGGCTTCAAATAATTCTACCTTATCTAATCGAGCAGTGGTCTTTGCAAATTTTTTATAATTTTCAAGGCTAATTTCTTTTTCAAGGTTTTTACTCATGTTTAGCCAATTATCAGCATTTTTTTCTGCCATACGTATAAGTTGTAGTGTATTTTTTTGAAGTTGTGATAAGAGTTCTAATGAACGAGCATATTCTCCTCTTTTTAGAACGTTGATTCCCATCAACCATAGATTAGAGAAATTACACAACAAAAAATTAGCATTTTCTTCAGTAAGTCTATTTGGTCTTGCACCACTTATCTCTGATAAATAATTTTCTAATTGCCCTGTTTCATCGTAAATAAGCATAGCCTTCGTATCAGGAATATAACCTGAATCTTTAAACGAGGGGATTATGTTCATATCTTTTTCAGAAAGGAAATGAAATTCCCCACGTATAAGATTATCAAAAATAACTACCTCTGTTCCGTACTCATTTTTATAAAGCATCAAGTACGGAGCTACGTCAAACAACCAGTTGGATGAATCAAAGTTCGAGGTTATACTATCTTTCAAAAATATATAGAACTCTATATCAGAGTATTGGTCACCTTCTCCTTTGGTAAACGATCCATACATCATACAAGCTGTAATTCGTTCATCTGACTCAGTAAGATTCTTAACGTTTGCAATTAATTCTTTTTGTTTTAACATTTCTTCACCCTTTCATGTAAATATCTTTTAGTTATTGTGGCAACTCAAAATCTCTACAAACCTAAATTAATATTTTTCGTACAAATGTTATTGCAAAAAGCATCATCATGCTCCACAAACAATAGTGTAGGACAATATTCCAAAATCATTTTTTCAATTTGGATACGTGAAAAAATATCAATATAGTTCAATGGCTCATCCCATATATACAAATGTGCACTTTCACAAAGGCTTTTAGCAATTAGTACTTTCTTTTTCTGACCAGCACTAAAATCCACCATGTTCTTATCAAACTGCTCTCTATTAAAATCCAGTTTACGAAGAATCGTTTTAAATAGAGTTTCATCGATCTTATTATTATAGGCAAATTCAGATAGATTACCTTTTAAATATGAAGTATCTTGCGAAATATAAGAAATTTTTAGTCCACTTGCTAGCATAAAATTTCCGGTAAATTTAATATCATCTCCATTAATCAATTTTAGGATACTAGACTTACCACTCCCATTTTTTCCGATAATGGCAACTCTATCACCAATATTGACTCTGAAATTAAGATTACTGCATACTTCTTTATCTCCATAAGACAATGATAAATCATTCGCTTCTATTAAGCACTCTTTGTGAAATTCAAGTGGTGAAATTTTTAAGTCATCATATTGTTCAATGTTGTGGAGCAGTTCTGATTTTTGTAAAACGGCTTCCTGATGTCTTGACTCAATATTTTTGGCACGTTTCATCGCTTTTGCAGCCTTATGTCCAACATAACCCTTATCCAGTTTTGAACCAGAATTTGTTGTTCCATATTTACTTTTTTCTACTTTATTTGACCAGTTTGAACTACGTTTTGCTGCATAAGACAACCTTCCTATTTCTTTAAGGAGTTTCTTGTTTTCTGCCAGTTCAAAATTATCTTGTAACGTTTTGTTCTCCCACCAAGAAGTAAAATTTCCCTTTTGGATTTCGATATTCGTTTTATTGATAGATAGTATATGGTCAACACATTGATCAAGTAAGCTTCTATCATGAGATACCAAAATAAACCCCTTCTTGCGTTTCAAATAGTTTTGCACTACATTACGTGCATCGATGTCAAGATGGTTTGTAGGTTCATCAATAAGCAGGAAACAACTCGCTGTAAGGAATAAAGCTGCAAGAAGGACCTTCGTTTGCTCACCATTTGACAATGTATTAAACGGACGATATAAAGCATCTTCTTGAACATCAAGCAATGATATTTCACGAAAAATCTCCCAATCCATACATTCCGTACAAATACTCTTCATTACTTCAATTGTATATAGACTCTTATCTTCCACATCATAAGGAAAATACTCAAACTTAACTGTAGAACTTATATTGCCGGAATACGCATATTTGCCAAGCAGTAAATTTAAGAAAGTAGTTTTACCGCGTCCGTTTCTTCCAATAAAACCGAGTTTCCAATCTGTATCTATCTGAAAACTTACATTTTCAAAAATATTGTCATAACTTCCTTCATATGAAAAAGTTAGATTTGAAACATTTATTAAGGACATATATTTCTTCCTCCTTTACATTATAAAAATTTTATAAGCAAAGTCGGTTTTCGGCATTAATTACTCTATAATGTTATCCAACTCTGCAAGGATTTTGTCATGAATGACATAGTATCATTGTCTATCACGTTTATCTTCCTTTCTTTTACAAATATTAAAAGCCGCAAGAAAGTAAATTCTTACGGCTCAAAAACAAATACTATTATTACCTTTTGTTATACATAACATAAGGTTACTGTAATGTATTATTGAGTGTAGAATACTTAACTTTCTTGCAATTTGCATAACAAAACAAACGGTTCTATAGCCGTTTCTTTAAATATCTTATTATGCATCATATAATTAGCAAGAAAAGTTATACATTCTTCCACCTCCAAGTCGTTTTATTATATCATATTATCTTTAAAAATCCAATATAATTCTTCTGTTCTCTTTCTAAAGATTACCCTTCTACATCAATCTCGACTCCTGATTTGAATTCAACGGCGAACTTATCATGAAATACCGTAACTTTTTCTATAAGCCTCCTTACTAACTGCTCATCATATTCCTCTAACTCACAGGATTGTTCATTAAAGAAATCAGTCATTTCAGCGATTCGTTGCCTTTTTCCTTCACGCTCTGCATTTTCAACAAGTGCATTTTGCTTCAATTCTCGAAGGTGGTAGATTTCATCAGCCACATCTTCATAGTCATTCTTGGATTTTGCTTGGATAAGAAGCTGTTGTTGTAATTCTTCCAATTTGCTATCAATATCATTGGTGGCATTATCATTTTCTTCATTAAGTATAGTAGCTATGTTTTTCTGCAACGCCTGGAGGAAGGGTTCTTTGTTAGCCAAAAGTTCGTTAATAGCCTTGACCACTGCTGTCTGCAATGTTTCCTCGTTTATGGTAGGGGCAGTACATTCAGATCCTTTTTCCTCCAAACGGCTGACGCATCTCCAAACAATAGACTTGTAACCTCGGTTATTCCAGTGTACCCGGCGGTAAATATCACCGCACTGGCGAGCAAACTGCAACTGCAACTATGCAGGCACTTAATCTTAAAAGAACTACTTTCTATAAACTGGTGAAGGAAGTGATTGTATGATGACGATGTGTCCACGATGTTTAGAGCTATACAGTGAAATTTGGTCGAAGCCTTGTTGTAAATGCGCCGATAAGACCATTCCTGTTGATATTGAACTCATCAATGTCGTTCAGATGCTGCTCACTAGAGGCTTCGATGTATCTTATGCCACTTGTTACCCAGATAAAGAACAAGGTGAGATCGAAGCTATGGAAATTGAGATTCACTTTAGGGAATTGTATCCGCAGGCTCTCTTTGATGGTCTCCCACCTGACTGGATTGTAATTGACGAATACCCAGTTCTTGGCGGTAAGGTTCTTGATGAACCTGTTGATATCCTTACATGTGCAATCGAATATCGATTTGAAGAGAGCATCCATATTCAAAAGGATATCGCTATAAGCAATCTGGAAACATGGCTCGAAGAGAAAGACCCGCAATCTTGTAGGGCTATCCTTACATTGGCCGGCTTCTGAAAAAGTAAGACCCTCTCAACAGTAATGATCTGCTGAAAGGGTACTTTACTTTAATCTATGACCTTGAAGTGCCTTAATGCGTCTTTAATAGCTTCTACTTTATATTCTGGTGCTGGTTTATATGGGCGTTTTAGTTCTTCAACTGCGTTTGGTGCGTCGTACATCGGCAGGCCTAAGTTTCTTTTGACCTCTGCAATGTTTGCAGTGTGAACTTTGAAGCCGTACTTTTCTTCGATATACTCCTGAATAAGCCTGTAGGTGATACGATCTGGCTGGATTTTTCGGTCGTCTGCGTACTCCATTTTTACACTGATAAAATCGTCTGCACTTTTGTGGGACAATAAAACACACGTCTCAACGTGGCTCTAGTTGATGGCATTGATGTCTTAAGCTGATTTTTAACCCTTTCGTTCGCGGGAACGTATCAACGGTATTTTGATTATTTTTTAAGAAACTGATATATGGGGGAACATATCGAAGCAATCAATAATGCACATTAACAACTAGTCTTTGTTATATTTAAACTATTCGAAAAGGTAATTGGATATTAAGGGAAGACTCTATAGACTTTTTCATATGATTAACGAGTTCAGCCACCTCAGATTCCATTCCTTCCCACTTGTCAACACACTCTCCTAAATAAGCCTCTCTCGCTTTGTTGAGTAAAGTAGCATGCTCATCGGGTAATTGAGGTATCGCCCATTCAGCTGCCAGATCTTTTGAGCGAATTTCACCAGTAGATGCTGTCAGCCACATTCTGGCTAAAGTTAAAATCACATTGCGTTCGTCACCGTTAATGCTAGCTATCAACCCGGGCAACGATTCTTTAATTGCTTTTCGAATATCTGTCATTGGCACAGGCTCAATTACTTCTGTTGCCTTTGGTCCCAAAAGGTTAATACTATTTTTTCTTAGTTGTGCTAAAAGTATTGCTAAATCCGGATCATAAGTCGACTCAGGAATTTCTCCCTTTTCAAACTGCTCTCTTAGCCACTCGCCATACATAAATTCATATTTGGGGGGGAAATGCCAAGGGACAATATCCTTTTGATTTATGACCGTAACTTCAAGAGGCCTCATATCTTTTATGTTTCCTATTTTCCCAGATATAAGCATTAACCTATTTGTAAGATTCCTTCGAGTTTTTTCAGATAAACTTTGATTTGTTATTACCAAAATATCTACATCGCTATTCATACGTAAACCACCCATTACTGCCGAACCATACAAATACACCCCAATTAACATATTATCAAGTAGTTCCGCTATAGTTTTTAATGCTTGAATTGCTTCTTTCGGAATTTTTTTGTTACTTAAATCTATACTCAACTTCGATCTCCTTTCGTCTGAAAACTGTTTTTTAACGCCTCTTAAAATTTATAAAAAAAGAGTAAACATCTTTCGTTGTATTGTAAATTAACGCCATCCAAAATTTTGATTCAAGATTTTCTTTCGGTTTATTATATGTTTGAGCCAATATAAGCTACAAAACTGCTGTCTATCCATTTTTGAGTAACCTCATTTATATCAATCCCAATAGTAGCCAACCCAATAATGCTGCAATCCAATTTCTCTAACAAAGCTATTAAAGCCTTCATTTGAGAACCTGTCTCTATCCAATCATCTACAATCAAAACTCTTTTGTTCCTCACAATAGAACTCTTAGATATTTCAAAGCTTTTATCTTGACCTGAATAGTCGGTAAAATGTGTCGAAATAATCTCTTCTTTTGCGTATGGCAGCTTATCACCTTTTCTTACTCCAATAAACCCCACTCCAAGTTCTTTGGCTATGGCAGTGCCTAGTATCCATCCAATTGCTTCTGGGGCAGCCACATAATCTACTTTATTTTGAAAATCCAATGATAGTACTTTTACAATTTTATCAAAAACGGTTTTATGTGTAAAAATAGTTAGTAAATCATATTTTCCAATTGAGTTACGAGGTAATATACCTCTAATTTCATTTATAACATCAGTACTTTCCATACATTTACACCCCTTGCTTATGGTTAATAATCTTTGCTAATCTTTAAAAATAGTCATTTTCAACATATTTTTTATACATGTCCTCGGTATATCTTGTTATGTTCTTACCATACTCTGGATAATCAAACCCCAGTAGTTCTGCTACCTCTTTGGACACTTCCCTGAACAATTGGTGGCATATAAATAATGACTTCCAAATATTTTCATAGGAATCCATGCGATATGTAGATAATAATCTATTCCATAGATCTTCATCAATGTATTTGTTAATATACTTATAATTTTTCCCAACACTTAATGAAAATTCTGTCTTTATCCCAACCTTCCACGACATCATCCTAAGTAGTTCAAACCGTAGAATCTGGTTCAGATGATCGATTGCAAACAGTATCTCTTTGCGGCACAATCCTTTAATAACATAAGGTGTTACATTCCAAAATTCATTGCAGCAATCATCATACTCCCTTGCGCTTGGCTTTCTTACATGATAATCTATATCAGTCGGAACTATGTCCCTTTTAATTCTACAATCTTTATCAATTAGAACCTTTATTAATTTATCGCCCTTTAGGTAATTATCTAACTCTTCCAAGGGCAATAAGGTAAGATCAATTTTATTGTAATCATCAAATAGCATAAGATAGGAAAATCCCTTTTCTTCAGGTGGGAATAATTCCATATCCTCCGGCTTTTGCATCATTATTATATTCCCAAATTGATTAAGCCAGTCATCATTAGATATAAACGGTTCTATATCACTTACAAAATATGTAATATCATAATCCTGAAATTCATCTTTAGGTATATTAATATTTGCGCGTGACCCCTCAAGGGTCACAATTCGAATACGTTCATCCTGTTCTGCTAAAGAAAGTACTAAATCCATCATTTCTTTTTCTGATCTCATTTACATACTCCTCGTTTATTTTTTCTATATTATTACATCTTCTTTTTTGCCGATACAATCAGCATCATTGGGCGTCGCATTTCATCCGCCATCCCCGGAATATCCATCATGTTCTCTGGCGGCTGTGGCTCCACAATCTGATTTATTATAAAACTATTTGAAAGCAGTGTATTTAGATATGTGGTCAGTGTTCTATGATATTTTGTAACCTTTTCTTCCAAAAACATAGCTGTCCGTTTGCCCTCATAATAATAATTGTCCACCGGGAAATGCAGTATTTCTCCTTTTTCGTTATAATACCAGTCTTGTGTTCCATGAGCAGTAAAAACAGGATGTTCAACTGTAAAAACTAAATTGCCACCAGCCTTCAGCATCCTATATATCTTTTTTATTAAATTCTCATAGTCTGCTACATAATGAAACGCAAGCGAACTTAGTATTACATCAAAGCTCTCCTCTGGGAAATCCACATCTTCTATGGCACAGCATTCATATTCAATCTGTGGAAAATGGGTTTTTCCTTTTGCTACTTCGAGCATTTTATGAGAAATATCAACACCTACTACAGAGGAAGCACCGTTTTCCATCGCATATATACAGTGCCATCCATAGCCGCATCCTAAATCAAGCACACGCTTACCCTTAAAATCAGGTAGCATCTTTTTCAAAGTCTCCCATTCTCCCGCACCAGCCAGTCCTTTCTGCGAGCGACTCATTTGACTGTATTTTTGAAAAAATATATTATCATCATATTTGTTTTCTTTCATCTGAACTCTCCTCGTTTAAAAAGTTATTTATCTCCGATACAATTTCATTCACTTCTTTATAAAGTTTCTCGGTCATATCGTAGCATTCAAAAAGTGAGATACCGAGTACTTCAAAAATATGATTTACCTTCTCGGTATATTTTTCAGGTTTATATTCAAAAGTTTCAAGCAGTTTTATAGCTTTCTTTTCGTTGATACAATAAGCATTATTACATGCAAATAGTACTTGATTTAAGCATGAAATAATACGAAAAACATGGCCTGCAATATAATATTTATCCTCTACCCCCGCATTTGCTTTTACAAACATTAAAGAGAATTCAGCTTCAAATATAAAAAAGTTCATCAAGCTTTTCTTTAGAGCAGTAGGGTAAATTTCTGCCTGCTTTTTTAATTCGCATAAGCTTTCGTTCTTAGCATATAGTATTTTACTAATCGCTAATTCTCCACGATACATTGCACTTATATAACCATGGGGATGCCCGGTCTGATAATTGGCAGTAACAATTCCTTGCTCCGTATCTTTGATTATTTGTTCTACCCGTTTTATATCACGTAAAATCAAGTCAACATGATACCCATTTATAAATAACCATCCGCCGCCATTAATCCAATCACCCACGCTCCGGGAGGCACAACAAGGTTGTTTCTATTTTTATCATCCAATTCTGTAGCAATTTGATTAATCGCTGTCAGGTCAAATGAGTCTGAATTGTAATAGATTCCGATATCTATATCAGAATTTTCTGTATGGGTGCCTCTTGCACGTGAGCCCCCTAATACGATGCCTTCGGTTCTGTTGCAAAGTTGAAGTTAGAGTATAATTTTAACAAAAAGGAGTCTTCTGTATGGACTAGTTCAGATATAAACAATTTAACAAGGATGTTATCACTGTAG
>NZ_JAESLN010000041.1:0-1538 GCF_017892645.1 Staphylococcus sp. GDY8P54P
AGCTTATATGAAGAAGGATATAGTATGAAAAATGTAATTCAAAAATTAAATTTAAATTGTTCTCCTAGAACATTATTGATTAACTATTATAAATTTAAGAAGCATGGAATAAAGGTGCTTTTACCAATTCAGAGAAATAATACCTACTCAAATGAATTTAAGCTTAAAGTTGTGCACGAATATATAAATGATGGCCTATCTTTAACTGATTTAGTAGTTAAATATAATATCCCCACTACTTCAACTGTAAACAAATGGATTTCAAAGTATTTATCGGGTAAAATATTAAAAACATATTCTCCAAAACCCGAGGTGTATCAATTGAAATATAAATCATTAACATTTGAAGATCGTGTAGAAATCGTTGATTATTATATGAATCATGGCCAATCGTATAAGACAACAGCAAATCATTTTAACATCAATTATAGCCAAGTATATAACTGGGTAAAAAAGTACAACTTGCATGGGTATGATGGGCTTAAAGATGGACGTGGAAAAGGGAAACCCCAGTCTGTATTAACACCTGAAGAGGCATTAAAAGCTGAAATTAAGATACTTAAAGAGAAAAATAAATTTCTTCAAATGGAAAATGACGTTTTAAAAAAGGAAGAAGAAATAGAAAGGAAGTTGATGAAACAGGCATCAGACAAAAAGCATCATACCAAACGATAAAAGCATTTAAAAACCTTTATCCGATAGCTTGGTTATGTTCAGTATTAAAGATATCACGTTCAAGTTACTATAAATGGTTACATCGCAAACCATCAAATAAAGAAATTGAAAACCAAAAATTAATCAAAGATATCGTTGATATCTACAATAAATACAAAGGCATATATGGATATCGTCGTATATACATATATTTAAGACTTAAACTACATCAAAAAGTAAATCATAAACGTGTCTATAGATTGATGAATCAACTTAATCTAAAATCTACTATTCGCCCTAAAAGAAAACGATATATTAAAACAACACCTGAAATTACAGCACATAATATATTAAATAGAAAATTTGAAGAAGAAATCCCAAATAAAAAATGGTTAACTGACGTTACAGAATTCAAACTCAGCAATGGTAAAAAACTTTACTTAAGTGCTATTTATGACTTAGGCAGCAAACAGATTATCAGTCATAAATTAAGTACCTCAAATAACAATAAATTTGTATTAGATACGCTCAAAAAAGCAGTCAAACTTGTGCCGAATACCGAAGGTATACTCTTGCATAGCGACAGAGGATATCAATATACAAGCAGATTATTTAAAGTTACGTTAGAGCAACTTGGTATAAAACAAAGTATGTCACGACCAGGATGTTGCATAGATAATGGACCTATGGAAGGAGTATGGGGAACTATTAAAAGTGAATTGTTTAGAGGAAGAAAAAAAGTGATTTTTAAAGACAAGGCTACAGCAATAAAAGCAATTAATTCATATATAGAATTTTTTAATCAAGAAAGACTAACATTAAAAATGGCTACCCTTATATCGTAAATATAAGGTCGCCATAAACATTTTGTTTTTTTCACTGTC
>NZ_JAESLN010000042.1:0-3247 GCF_017892645.1 Staphylococcus sp. GDY8P54P
CGCTAAGGAGCTTAACTTCTGTGTTCGGCATGGGAACAGGTGTGACCTCCTTGCTATAGTCACCAGACAATGTCATGTATAAAATTTACACACTCAAAACTAGATTGTAAGTAAAATTTAGTTCAACCAACAAAACTTTTAAATTTGATTAAGTCTTCGATCGATTAGTATTCGTCAGCTCCACATATCGCTATGCTTCCACCTCGAACCTATTAACCTCATCATCTTTGAGGGATCTTATAACCGAAGTTGGGAAATCTCATCTTGAGGGGGGCTTCATGCTTAGATGCTTTCAGCACTTATCCCGTCCATACATAGCTACCCAGCGATGCCGTTGGCACGACAACTGGTACACCAGAGGTATGTCCATCCCGGTCCTCTCGTACTAAGGACAGCTCCTCTCAAATTTCCTACGCCCACGACGGATAGGGACCGAACTGTCTCACGACGTTCTGAACCCAGCTCGCGTACCGCTTTAATGGGCGAACAGCCCAACCCTTGGGACCGACTACAGCCCCAGGATGCGATGAGCCGACATCGAGGTGCCAAACCTCCCCGTCGATGTGAACTCTTGGGGGAGATAAGCCTGTTATCCCCGGGGTAGCTTTTATCCGTTGAGCGATGGCCCTTCCATGCGGAACCACCGGATCACTAAGTCCGTCTTTCGACCCTGCTCGACTTGTAAGTCTCGCAGTCAAGCTTCCTTGTGCCTTTACACTCTATGAATGATTTCCAACCATTCTGAGGAAACCTTTGAGCGCCTCCGTTACTCTTTAGGAGGCGACCGCCCCAGTCAAACTGTCCATCTGACACTGTCTCCCACCATGATTAATGGTGCGGGTTAGAAATCCAATACAGCGAGGGTAGTATCCCACCAACGCCTCCACGTAAGCTAGCGCTCACGTATCTAAGGCTCCTACCTATCCTGTACAAGCTGTACCGAATTTCAATATCAGACTACAGTAAAGCTCCACGGGGTCTTTCCGTCCTGTCGCGGGTAACCTGCATCTTCACAGGTACTATGATTTCACCGAGTCTCTCGTTGAGACAGTGCCCAAATCGTTACGCCTTTCGTGCGGGTCGGAACTTACCCGACAAGGAATTTCGCTACCTTAGGACCGTTATAGTTACGGCCGCCGTTTACTGGGGCTTCGATTCGTAGCTTCGCAGAAGCTAACCACTCCTCTTAACCTTCCAGCACCGGGCAGGCGTCAGCCCCTATACATCACCTTACGGTTTAGCAGAGACCTGTGTTTTTGATAAACAGTCGCTTGGGCCTATTCACTGCGGCTCTCCTGGGCGTGAACCCTAAAGAGCACCCCTTCTCCCGAAGTTACGGGGTCATTTTGCCGAGTTCCTTAACGAGAGTTCGCTCGCTCACCTTAGAATTCTCATCTTGACTACCTGTGTCGGTTTGCGGTACGGGCACCATAAATCTAGCTAGAGGCTTTTCTCGGCAGTGTGAAATCAACGACTCGAGGAAACAATTTCCTCTCCCCATCACAGCTTGACCTTATGAGTGCCGGATTTGCCTAACACTCAGTCTTACTGCTTGGACGTACAATCCAATCGTACGCTTCGCCTATCCTACTGCGTCCCCCCATCGCTTAAAACGATTCATGGTGGTACAGGAATATCAACCTGTTATCCATCGCCTACGCCTATCGGCCTCAGCTTAGGACCCGACTAACCCAGAGCGGACGAGCCTTCCTCTGGAAACCTTAGTCAATCGGTGGACGGGATTCTCACCCGTCTTTCGCTACTCACACCGGCATTCTCACTTCTAAGCGCTCCACATGTCCTTGCGATCATGCTTCAACGCCCTTAGAACGCTCTCCTACCATTGTCCTACGGACAATCCACAGCTTCGGTAATATGTTTAGCCCCGGTACATTTTCGGCGCAGTGTCACTCGACTAGTGAGCTATTACGCACTCTTTAAATGATGGCTGCTTCTAAGCCAACATACTAGTTGTCTGGGCAACGCCACATCCTTTTCCACTTAACATATATTTTGGGACCTTAGCTGGTGGTCTGGGCTGTTTCCCTTTCGAACACGGACCTTATCACCCGCGTTCTGACTCCCAAGTTAAATTGATTGGCATTCGGAGTTTGTCTGAATTCGGTAACCCGAGAAGGGCCCCTCGTCCAAACAGTGCTCTACCTCCAATAATCATCACTTGAGGCTAGCCCTAAAGCTATTTCGGAGAGAACCAGCTATCTCCAGGTTCGATTGGAATTTCTCCGCTACCCTCAACTCATCCGCTCACTTTTCAACGTAAGTCGGTTCGGTCCTCCATTCAGTGTTACCTGAACTTCAACCTGGTCAAGGGTAGATCACCTGGTTTCGGGTCTACGACCAAATACTCAACGCCCTATTCAGACTCGCTTTCGCTACGGCTCCACATTCACTGCTTAACCTTGCATCAAATCGTAACTCGCCGGTTCATTCTACAAAAGGCACGCCATCACCCATTAACGGGCTCTGACTACTTGTAAGCACACGGTTTCAAGTTCTCTTTCACTCCCCTTCCGGGGTACTTTTCACCTTTCCCTCACGGTACTGGTTCACTATCGGTCACTAGAGAGTATTTAGCCTTGGGAGATGGTCCTCCCAGATTCCGACGGAATTTCTCGTGTTCCGTCGTACTCAGGATCCACTCAAGAGAGAACAGATTTTCGACTACAGGATTATTACCTTCTTTGATGCATCTTTCCAGATGCTTCGTCTAATCTATTCCTTTGTAACTCCGTATAGAGTGTCCTACAACCCCAACAAGCAAGCTCGTTGGTTTGGGCTCTTCCCGTTTCGCTCGCCGCTACTCAGGGAATCGATTTTTCTTTCTCTTCCTGCGGGTACTAAGATGTTTCAGTTCTCCGCGTCTACCTTCGATACGCTATGTATTTACGTATCGATAATACGACATAACTCGTATTGGGTTCCCCCATTCGGAAATCTCTGGATCACAGCTTACTTACAGCTCCCCAAAGCATATCGTCGTTAGTAACGTCCTTCATCGGCTTCTAGTGCCAAGGCATCCACCGTGCGCCCTTAATAACTTAATCTATTTGCTTTCCAACTCGACAACCGTCGGTTGAAAACCCAAAATGTTATTAATCTGTGAGTGTTCTTTCGAACACTAGCGATTATTTCTTTTTGAATTCAAGCTTATTTAAAACTCTTATTCACTCGGTTTTGCTTGGTAAAATCATAAATTTTACTTACTTATCTAGTTTTCAATGTACAA
>NZ_JAESLN010000042.1:3289-4992 GCF_017892645.1 Staphylococcus sp. GDY8P54P
ATGAGCATTCAAAACTGAATACAATATGTCAATGTTATTCCTTTGTCATCTTCTAAAGAAGATGTTCCGAATATATCCTTAGAAAGGAGGTGATCCAGCCGCACCTTCCGATACGGCTACCTTGTTACGACTTCACCCCAATCATTTGTCCCACCTTCGACGGCTAGCTCCATAAATGGTTACTCCACCGGCTTCGGGTGTTACAAACTCTCGTGGTGTGACGGGCGGTGTGTACAAGACCCGGGA
Organism: Staphylococcus sp. GDY8P54P; assembly: GCF_017892645.1. Taxonomy (NCBI): domain Bacteria; kingdom Bacillati; phylum Bacillota; class Bacilli; order Caryophanales; family Staphylococcaceae; genus Staphylococcus; species Staphylococcus sp. GDY8P54P. The sequence goes on from NZ_JAESLN010000042.1 coordinate 3,536, forward strand.
ACGTATTCACCGTAGCATGCTGATCTACGATTACTAGCGATTCCAGCTTCATGTAGTCGAGTTGCAGACTACAATCCGAACTGAGAACAACTTTATGGGATTTGCATGACCTCGCGGTTTAGCTGCCCTTTGTATTGTCCATTGTAGCACGTGTGTAGCCCAAATCATAAGGGGCATGATGATTTGACGTCATCCCCACCTTCCTCCGGTTTGTCACCGGCAGTCAACTTAGAGTGCCCAACTTAATGCTGGCAACTAAGCTTAAGGGTTGCGCTCGTTGCGGGACTTAACCCAACATCTCACGACACGAGCTGACGACAACCATGCACCACCTGTCACTTTGTCCCCCGAAGGGGAAGGCTCTATCTCTAGAGTTGTCAAAGGATGTCAAGATTTGGTAAGGTTCTTCGCGTTGCTTCGAATTAAACCACATGCTCCACCGCTTGTGCGGGTCCCCGTCAATTCCTTTGAGTTTCAACCTTGCGGTCGTACTCCCCAGGCGGAGTGCTTAATGCGTTAGCTGCAGCACTAAGGGGCGGAAACCCCCTAACACTTAGCACTCATCGTTTACGGCGTGGACTACCAGGGTATCTAATCCTGTTTGATCCCCACGCTTTCGCACATCAGCGTCAGTTACAGACCAGAAAGTCGCCTTCGCCACTGGTGTTCCTCCATATCTCTGCGCATTTCACCGCTACACATGGAATTCCACTTTCCTCTTCTGCACTCAAGTTTCCCAGTTTCCAATGACCCTCCACGGTTGAGCCGTGGGCTTTCACATCAGACTTAAGAAACCGCCTACGCGCGCTTTACGCCCAATAATTCCGGATAACGCTTGCCACCTACGTATTACCGCGGCTGCTGGCACGTAGTTAGCCGTGGCTTTCTGATTAGGTACCGTCAAGACGTGCACAGTTACTTACACATTTGTTCTTCCCTAATAACAGAGTTTTACGATCCGAAGACCTTCATCACTCACGCGGCGTTGCTCCGTCAGGCTTTCGCCCATTGCGGAAGATTCCCTACTGCTGCCTCCCGTAGGAGTCTGGACCGTGTCTCAGTTCCAGTGTGGCCGATCACCCTCTCAGGTCGGCTACGTATCGTTGCCTTGGTAAGCCGTTACCTTACCAACTAGCTAATACGGCGCGGGTCCATCTATAAGTGATAGCAAAACCATCTTTCACTTTAGAACCATGCGGTTCTAAATGTTATCCGGCATTAGCCCCGGTTTCCCGGAGTTATTCCAGTCTTATAGGTAGGTTACCCACGTGTTACTCACCCGTCCGCCGCTAACGTCAAAGGAGCAAGCTCCTTATCTGTTCGCTCGACTTGCATGTATTAGGCACGCCGCCAGCGTTCATCCTGAGCCAGGATCAAAATCTCCATAAAAAATTATGATGTTGGATTAGCTCATAAAATACGAATTTGTGTTATCAATAACACGTTGTTTTGATTCA
>NZ_JAESLN010000043.1:0-1263 GCF_017892645.1 Staphylococcus sp. GDY8P54P
TTATCAGATTATTATTCTTTCAAAGAATAGTATAGCATAAAGGTAAAAGGACTAGCTAACTCTAGTCCTTTTTTATATGTATAGTTTTTGATCTGCTCGTTACACTTGCAGAAAAACTATACATAAAAGCAAAAACAACCCACCGTAATTTCGCTTTATTCCAATTTCCATTTTGAGCAGAAACTTTACTCATATGATTTGGATTGGTTGTTAAGTTGGAATTAATCCAACTTAAAACCGGCACCAATCGCCACTGAAGTGGCTATCATATTCGCCTTTCTTTCTCAAAATGTTTTCTCGGCATAAATGCTACATTAAGGTTTGGCAAGCACTGGCTTTGCTAGCCACTCAATCGCTATCGCTCATTCGTGACTGCTTGCCTGCTTGTTGGGGGCAAGCCCCCAAAGCCCCCTACAAAATGCTAGCCATATATCAAAAAATAAACGTAAGCATAAACGCATTCACTTCTTTTCTATATAAATATGAACGAAGTGAATAAGCGTCGGAATAGCAGCAAAAAGCTTCCTTTTTGCTGTTGGAGCATGGGGTTTCAGGGGATGCAGTATCTGACGTAAATGCCGAGCGAAAGCGAGCCGAAGGGTAGCATTTATGTTAGAAAATCCCCTGATATGCTCCGACGCTTTATATAGAAAAGAAGATTGAACTACTTAAATTCTTAATACAGGTTGATATTACAGTTTTTATAAGGATTTTGTTTGTAGTGATTTTTCACATAATTTGTAGTGATTTCTCACTACATATGTTGTGATTTTTTCACTACAATGTTAAAATTTTAAACAAAGGAGGTAAATTAAAATGAATGAAAGATATGGAACAGTATATAAAGGCTCTCAGAAGCTCATAGACGAACAAACAGGAGAAGTTATAGAGGTAGATAAGTTATACCGTAAACAAACGTCTGGAAACTTCGTAAAGGCTTATATGGTTCAATTAATAAGTATGTTAGATATGATTGGTGGTAAAAAACTTAAAATCGTTAATTACATACTAGATAATGTGCATTTAAGTAATAACACAATGATAGCTACTACAAGAGAAATCGCTAAAGATACCGGAACAAGCACACAGACAGTATCAAAAACATTAAAAATCTTAGAAGAAGGAAATATTATTAAAAGAAAGACTGGTGCATTAATGCTAAACCCAGAACTGCTTATGAGAGGCGATGACCAAAAACAAAAATACCTCTTACTCGAATTTGGGAACTTTGAGCAAGAGGCAAATGAAAAACAAGAAAATGCT
>NZ_JAESLN010000044.1:0-11064 GCF_017892645.1 Staphylococcus sp. GDY8P54P
TTTACTTTGCAACAGAACCAACTTTTTCTTAACCTTTAGCATAAGGAAGATTACAAGCAGCATAAGAATTTTGGAAGTTATGTACTTTAACTTTTTTATTGTTAATATCTAATGTTTTATTTGTTTTTTCACGACCTTAATTATTACTTTTCTATTTAATTTTCATAAAATTATGAAATTATAAAAAGTAAAATAGAATTAATAATAATATCGTAATATTTCATGAAACTAATCACTTGATTCTTTTTTGCTTAATAATAAAAGCGTCAAAGATAAGAAAGATAATAACATGATAATAATACTAAAAATAATACCTGCTGTTTGAATGCCAAATGCTCCCTCAAGTAAACCTACGCCAATAACAGGTATAGAAAGTGCTACATACGCAATAGTGAAAAAACTAGATGTAACTTCACCTTGTTTCTTTGTAGGTGCTTTACTATTAATTAAAGAAAGCCCTGCACGAAAACTGAATGCTTGTCCAATTCCAGAAGTAATTGCTCCTAAAATTAAGATTGCTAAAGAATAAAGTAATAAAGATAAACCAACGCAAGCAACTCCTAAAATAAGAGCTATGCTGCCAACAATTAAAATTTTATAATCATCTATACTCTTAAATAATAGTTGGCCCATGGCAGAAGCAAAAAATGCTAAAAAAACGACAATACCTATAATTGCTTTATGATGAATACCTAGTGTTTCTTCTAAAAAATTAGGAGAGATTGACGTGAATAAACCTAGCATGGAAAAACCAGCGAATACAGGTATAACAGCATAAGTGAAAGTATGTTTCATTTCTGATGGAACACTTAATCTCTGAACTTTTAATTTAAAAGGACGTTTATTTTGAATAGGTTCTGTCATAAACCAAACACCCATAAATGCCGGAATAAGTGTCACAAAATCTATAATAAATATTAAGCGCATGGGGAATGGTAAATATTGAACTAATGCGCCTGATAATAATGGTCCTAGTCCTAACCCCAACATATTAACTAGACTAGCAAGTGTTGAAGCTATACTTTTTTTGTTTTGAGGGACTAAATTAACTAAAGTTACAGTAGCAGTACTTGTAAATAATCCTGCTGATAAACCTGAAACTATACGCCCAGCAAACAGCATTAGCAAACTATCAGCGAATAGAAATATTAATGCGCTAAGTGCTGATAAAATGATACCAGGGAGTAATATATATCGCCTACCGATGCGATCAGATAATTGACCAAACACTAATAATCCACCTATGACACCTATAGCATATACTGCGTAAATCATTGTTATGAGTAACGGAGATAAATCGTAAGTTTCACTATATATTGGATATAATGGTGTTGGAATTGTCGTACCCATCATAATAATTAAAAAAGCGTAAGTAGCACCAATAAAACTCCATTTATTCTTTTGAAAAATAGTATTTTCCAATTATTTTCACTTCCTCAGATTTTTTAATTTCAATGACATACTGCCTATTAATTATCAAACAAAAAATGCATAAATCAAAATTAAAAAATACACTAGTTTATAATATTAAACTCCACTCTTTTCTAGATTATTACCATAAATATTAGTGTCTGCATTTTGATTTATAAAAAGGCCAAGTACAAAAAATTCTAAAACTACATCTAAGGTAACGAGAAACCCAAAGGTAGTCAAATTAATTTACATAATCGATGATTATCAGAAGTTCTAGCATAAAAAAGCACTACAAGTTCATGAGCTTGTAGCGCTTTTTATTGTGTTAATTACCAAACAACCGACTCCAGAAACCTTTTTTAGGTGGTTTTTCTTCCTTATCTTCGTATTCATTATCTATTTCTTCGAATTGTTTATCGTCTATTGTGGATGGTTCTTCATTGAGGTTTTCATTCTCTTTCTCTTCAGGTATATCTTTATACTGAACCTCTGTAGGCTGTTCCCATTCTTGTTGTTGATCAGTATCTTTAGACTCTCCAGTAAATGTTGCTTCTTGTACATTAACATTTTGTCTCTCATTAACAGACGTATCAAAAGAATAATTAAGTCGTCTTTCTTCCTCTAATTGATCTTCTAATTTTTTAATCTTTTTATTACTTTCTAATGCTAATACTTGTTGATTTTCAAGCAATTTCGACCTTTCTTGCAACTCTTTTCTGTAAAATTCAATTGTTGTTTCATGACGACTTTCTTGCTTTTCAATTTGATTATTCAAAGTATCAATCTGGTTTTTAAGAATCTCCACTATTTGAGCATCAGTTTTAGATTCAACGTCAATATTATCTGGGTCTTTTTTTTGTTTACTTTCAGCAACATTTTCAAATCCATATTTCTTCTTATTTTCATTTACTCTTTGAACTATTTTTTCTATGTCGCTATCTTCTTTAATAAACGAAGTGTTTTCCTGTTTTATTGTTTCTATATTCAATCTTTTAATATTATTAAAAATTGTTTGCTTACTAACTTCTAATTCTTCACTCAAAGCTTTCACGCTTCTCATATCATCAACCCTTTATAAAATGTTTATCAACCCTTTATAAAACAGTATAAACTCATAAAGCTTGATAATAAAGTAATTACAATATTAAAAACGGTTCCCGTCAATCGTTTCATCAAAGGTTCATAAAGGGTTGATGGTTTTTATCAAAGGTTTACAAACCCTTTATAAACCTTTGATAATCCTGCATTTTCCCTTTTATAAGGTTGTTCAAAGTGATATAATAACCTTAACATGACAAAACCCCAACTACTGGTAATAGTCGGGGTTTGGTGATAAAACGTTGCAGCACGTTTATAAATCTTTTGATATCTGTATTATATACAACTATATCATCAAAGTGCAAGCAGAAAATTTATGTGTTCTTGTAATGTTTTATTACCTCTATCCAAAACTTTAATAGGAAAGGGGTTTTTATTATGCCTAGAAAAAATATAAAAAATCAAGCCAATCAAAATTTCTATATGCTACATAAAGTTTTATTTATCAACGAAAAATATAAAAAGCTAAGTGATAGTGCTAAAGTTACCTATGCAATTCTTAATGATAGAGTTAGTTTATCTATTAAAAATAATTGGATAGATCAAAATGGAGATATATACTTTATTTTTACTAATGAAAATCTTCAAGAAGTGTTAGATAAAAGTAAAAATACAATAACTAAAATAAAAAAAGAGTTACAAGAGGTTGGTTTACTGGAACAAGTTAAAACCGGGTTTAATCGACCGAACAAACTATATCTTCATGAAATAGAAACGAATATAACTATTGAAAAAGAAATACAAAATAGTACTTCGAACGATGACGAATCGAGTAATATCAAGGACTCCCAAATAATGGGACTCCAGAATCCCAAACAATGGGACTCCAGAATCCCAAATGATGGGACTCCAGAATCCCAAAACTTAGACCCTAATGATACTGAATTTAGTAATACTGATTATATAGAGACTGAGAACAATGATACGAATGATTTGAATGATACACCTAACAATATTTCTGAAAACGCTCATTCGAATCATACAAATCATCAACAAACTGAATTTAATAATGATGCGCTTAAGTTCCAACTCCTTGAAGAATTACCAAAACAACTTCAAGATTATTTAAGTAAATTTGAAATTAGAGAAATTCGTATTATTAAAAGTGTTTTACTCAAAGGGAAAAAATCATTTAATAACGCCCATGATACATATTATCGTTTAGAAGACGTGGAGTTCGAACTTGTCAGTGTCTTAAAACGATTTAAAGCGATGTTGCTACAGAAAAATGAAACGGTTGAAGCTATGCAGGGTTATTTGATGCAATCGATTAAAGCTGAGCTTGAAGAAATACATGCACTGTATATGCGCCGTCAAAACATGACTAAGTACAATATCTTTAACGAATAATTCAAATGATCTTACAGCAATCAAAGCAACCTCAAAATATTCGGTTAAGTCATCTGTTTTTTTAATGATGATGATGAAAGAAATCAAGCAATCGTGAATGATTTGGAAAAAGGTTTAGACCGAAAACGTATGTTGAGTTGGGGTGGATTGCTAAAACAAAAACATAAAATTTTAAATTTAGATGATGCCGAAGACGGCAATTTAATTAATACAAGTGACGAAGATAAAACAACAGACGAAGAAGAAAAGGCGCATTCAATTACGGCAATTTGGCATTTTAAAAAACAAAATTATTACTTAAAAAATTAGGAGTTTTGTAATATGTTAAGTGCATTTATCTTTGGAATTGTACCTATGTTGGTTTTAATAGCTATTGTAAAAATTGGTCAAATTATAAAACAAAGGCAAAAACGTTAGCTTAAAAGCTAGCGTTTTTTTATGCTTTTTTGCCCCGGCGGGAACTATAGCGTTCAATCGGCATGGTTGACCAGTTTTACTATGCAAATTTTAATTTGCATGTAACTGGGCAGTGTCGTAAAAAATCGACACTGGTTTTGCTCAAATTTTTGCTTTTGGAAATAGCATATATTTATTTGGCTCATATTTGCGTTTTAAGAGCTTATATATGTTTTTAGGCATAAAACTATATGATTTACCCCTAAATCTTTAAAATACCCCCTTAAAATTCAAAATAAAGGTATTTAAATTTAAATCGTTCTTGTGATAGAGTTTACTTAAAAAGGAGCGTTTTCTATGTCTATTTTTACGTGGATTGGGATTTTTATTGCAGTTTTTATTAGTGGTATTGGAGTGTTTTTATCTTACTATTTTGGAGAAAAGAAAAATAAATAGACCACGCATTTATGCCGAGAAAATTCATTGACCAACTTTGACCTTTATGTTATATATNNAATTCGAATTCAACAGTAATTAGGAAGAGTATTTAAATGATTTGGATTATGTCAAAAATATTAATCAAAAAATAGGTTAAATATTATAAGGAGTGATCGTTATGAGTTATGGTTTAAAACCATTTGGAAGAGATTATTTTGATATGACACCTAGTGAATTGTTTAGAGATTTTGGAAGACAATTTTTTAGTAATTTTCCTAATGAACAAGGTATAAAAACTGATATTAGTGAAAAAGACGATAGATATGAATTAAAAGCAGAGCTTCCAGGATTTTCAAAAGACCAAATAGATATTTCTTATGAAAATGGGACGCTAATAATTTCTGCTGAAAATAATCAGGTAAATGAAGAAAAAGATGATGAAGGTAAAGTCATTCAAAAAGAAAGATCTTATAGTAACGTGAAGAGAATGTATTCACTTAATAATATAGATGAAGATAATATTGAGGCTAAATTTGAAGATGGTATTTTATCTGTAGATTTACCGAAAACTGAGAATAATCAAAGAAAAGTAATAGATATCAAGTGATAGTTAAAAAGAGATGTGAATCTAATTTCACATCTCTTTTTTTAATTTTTAGTCATAATTCTACAGTTGGAGTTCCAACATGCTTCCTTCTTCTGATTTCATGAAGCCGTTTTTTTTTATAAAAATTTTCTGCTAGTTCTCCGCCCGTGATTAGAAAAATTTTATATATTTCATCAAGTTTGAGTGAATCAGAGACAGAATTTATTAATTTTTTACCTACGCCATTCTTTTGAAATTTAGGTATAACATGAAACTCATCTATACAAAATTGGTTCATGCCATTGAAATAATAATCTATTCTGCCGATACACATTGCGATTACTTTATTATTTTCTTCGATTACATATCTTTTAGAATTAAATCCGCTCATTGTGGCTTCAATTCTAAGTAATGCTTCTTTTTCAGTCCATTTATTATACCATGGAGCTCCCTCATAAGCTGAAACTAAATTTTTAGCACAAGCAGTATAATCTTCATTTTGAATTTTTCTAAATTTCATATAGATCCTCCTTTTTGATTGTATTTTGATTATATATTTTTTTGGTATTACTGTTTTTTTATTATGGTTTTAGAAACGAGTTTCTTCTTGTCTTGATACTATAGAACAACACCAAATTTTATACGTAAATAAAGTACTATAAAATTTGGTGTATATAGGTATGTGTATGAATGTAGTTATGTTTATGTTGATACGTATACACATCATTATAGTGATAAGTGTGTTGATAGTTATTTGAATTGTTCTTCTATGATTTCTTGAAGCTCTTTATTACTTGTATTATCAAACTTTGAAATTCTGTTTAGTGCTAAAGTGCCTAATAGATTAACTGGATTACTTGGATAAAGCTTATTACCTAATGCAGATTCTATTTCCGTTTTAATAAACATATAAAAGAGATCTCTACCAATTTTTCCGTTCAACTTTTGAGACAGTAAAATTTTAAGTTTATTAAAAAAGTGCCATTGAAAAATAAAATGCTTAAATTCCATGAAAAGCATTGTCTCATCACTGCCTCTATTTAAGTCTTTTTTCATTTGTCGTATAAATGATTCATAACAATAGCTAGGAATGAGTAATTGAGTTTCTTGTGACGTTAGATAATATTGTTGATTAAATGATTCAATTTCACCAGTGTTAGTTAACTTTGCTAGATGTTCACCTATATTTTTAGCGTCAATATTATCTTGAATGTCACTAGTATAATTTGAAATCTCATTGATTGGAAAATCTAAATAGTTACATAGTGTCTGAATATCTTTAAAGTATAACTTTTTAGGATTTTTATATAAATTTTTCAATGTTGATAAAGGGATTAATGTATTAGAACTTAAGTTATTTAAGCTAATATTATGACACCTAAAGTATTCAATTAACTTTTCAATATTATGGGATGTGAATAGTCCTTGATCATATTTATGGGTATTGACTTCTAATAATAAGCCAATGGCATGCTCTATTCTTTCAACGCCATTTTTCAATGCATCATTCGATATAGGATCACGATGATCGGTAACAGATAATATACCTGCTGAATCATGTTTAATGATTAAACCACTATTATTTTTGTATAAATAATTTGGATAATGGAACTTAAAAGTATTTAAAGCTATTTCACATGTTGAGTAATCAATAACATTTTTTTCAAAGTAATCGTAATAAACTCTTTGGATAAAATCATACTTGGGGAATGAAATCCAATCCTGTTTATTAACTAAATTAAAATGAGATATAAGCTGAGAAAATTGATGAACTCGTGTTCTATTTTCATCAGGCAAAGGACAATATTTCGTAGTTTCATTTTGGAAGTAGTCAGTGAAATCCTGATTATATTCTGGCCATTTTTTATATAGTAAATCTTGAATTGTTAAATTAAAAAAGCAACACATTTCATCAACAACATCAAATTTTAAATAAGTCTCATCACTTTCAATGATACCTATTATTCTCTCTGTATAATATTTCGTTTTAAAATATTTATTAAGTGATTTTGCCAATTTCTTTCGAGATAGTTCTTCGTTAAGACGTTCCATTTTTAGTTTATAACTTAGTTTTATTTTGAACACTCCTTTTGTTATAGATACATCTTAAATATAATATAAAAATTAGTGTTTTAAATGTTTGATTCGGTATGTTTTTCATACCATGTAAGTAAAAAAACTATATGGATTTTATGAGCGTTTTAGAAAAAACGTGAAAATCGGTAAATATTTGGTAAGAGCATAAGGAGAATATGCTATCATTTGAAATGATAGGTCTGGCTAAGCCAGACATTCCAAGGGTTTAAATGGTTTGTGTTATGATATCAAAAAAATAGAAATGTCTCACTTTCGTGACACAACATATTGTGTTTGTCTCACCTTTGTGACACGATATATAGAAAATGTCACAAAGGTGAGACACCCTTTTTTGAAGGCATAATACTTTAATATCATTCTGGATTTAGTTTAAATTTCAAAATAACCTTAGTAAGTATATGTACGTAAAACATAAAAAAATAAGTAAAAAATTTAAAAAAAAGGAGTTCAAAATAATGAAGAAAGATTTACTAATTAGAGATGTAGATAGTGAGTTGTTAGATCGATTAAGTAGATTGGCTAAAGATAAAAATATATCAAGAAACAAATTAATTTTAGAGACTTTAGAGTTATTAGATCCACTTGAAAGTTATCAAAAATTATATGCAGAACAGTCACATCAGCAAGCACAAAATACAAAAGTTTTAAAAGAAGTTGCGAATAAACAAGATAAAATTTTAGCATTGCTTGAGTCAGTAGAATATTAATATTTATGGTATTTTTGTTTGAAAAACAGAGGAATATATTCTATAAAAACTTTTAAAATTTTATAGAGTATTTAGTACTATGATAAGTCTAATTAAAAAAAGGTAGGATATATAATGAACTTTTTTTCTTTTGTATATGAGATGTTAAAATTATTGTATTCACATTTTTCTTTCCCTATAGTTATATTGATATTTATATTACTTTTTAAAAAAGACATCCATAATTTGTTTCAAAATATCAAATCATTTTCAATAGGAGATTACTCTATTGAAGTAGATGTATCGGAAAAAATTAAAGCAACTTATGATTCAATTTCTAGTATTTCAGTTGAAAAATATGGGGCCGAAATTTTAGATGAACCCACTAATTTAGAGGATCTGGTGGACCCCAAAAGGATACAATTGATGAGTTTAAAATCATACATCTTAAAAGTTATACAATTAACTATTATTTAGAAAATGGTTGGTTAGATACTGTAACTAAATTATATTGGGCTTATAGTCGCAGGATAGAATGGGATGAAAAAATGATTGAGAATAAGGAGCGTCCTTTATCGGAAAAGCGTGATTTATATACTGAAAAAGAAATGGGTAAAGAGATAAAAAGATTATATGATTTAGTTATTCAAAATCCTGATATTAAATGGTCTTATGAAGATGTTATGACATTTAGGAAATTGATAATGATTGCAGTTAAACCAATGTTTTTTTCTTAAGAAGACAGGAAAAAGTAAAATGTATTGAATCTATCTATTAAAATTATTTTGAGTAACAAAAAAACTACTATGAAGCATTTATTAGCTTGATAGTAGGATCAGAGAAAGGAATAGTCTATATGAAATACTTCACTTAGGCTTTATAAACACTCAGCAAAGTATTTTAGTTCTCAAAGTAAGATTTAGCACCTCATTACTTCATTTATAGTATATCGAAACAATAAAATTTAATAAAATAATCGAAGATTTATGTGTTATAGTGATAAGCTTTTGCATGTAATGAAATACAGTGTTGAAAGCATTATTTATTAATATATGTGTAAAATATATTTGTGTAAAGTACATTTGTGTATATTACACAAATGTACTTCATTGCTCTGATAAAAATGATTGGGCATTAGTTAAATAAGTAAACTTGTATATTTATTTAATTGTTTATTTCAACAGGCTTTTTAGGTATATATTGCATACAGTATGCAAATAATTAGAAAAGTGATGTGTAAGTTATACAAATGTAATTAACACATGTGTAACTTACATTTGTGTATAAAATATATAAGAAATACAGATTATTAAAGCGATAATGGTAACTTAATATTTGTGAGGATTAACTTCCTAATATTTTTTGTTATATGTTCTGTTATAAGTGGTTTTCATAATTCAACTTATCGGAAGTATATATGCTTACATGTTTACAGATGATATAATTATAGAGTCGCCTATCTCTCAGGCGTCAAGTTGACGTAGAGAGGAGGTGTAATTATGCTTGATAACTTTGTTCACATCACGACCACGGCAGCGAGTGGTTGTATCGTAGCGTTATTTGCGCATTGGCTACGCAATCGCAACGATAAGAAAAAATAGGCGACCTTTAGCCAACCACCTAAAAAATCCCCTCACTACTTCCGATAGTGAGGGGATTGGTGTATTATGCTTAATAACTTTGTTAAGTGCATTATAACATCATAATTGGTAGGAATGCAAAGTGATTAAATTAGCAGAAGAGTATACTATATTAAAAAAATCCAAAATTGGAGGTAGGTAAGCTGTGAGTACATATGAAGAAGAAAGAATAACAATAGGTGTTAAATTATAGTGACCAGCAATATGCGATTATAAAAAGTGTATTAGGTGAAAATGCTTATAATAGGCTCATTGAAGATATAGAAGGAGTAGTCAAAGATAAAACAAATAGCATTTCTATAAAAATTCCGGATGGCGGCGATTTCTTATTTATAAATACTGATTCTATAGCTTTTATAAATATTGATAAACAATAATTTAAAATAAAAAAGTTAACGATAACGGTCATTATGTAAATTAAGAAGGGAAATTAAAATGAAGAATAATTTTAGTAAACATATCATACTAGATAAATTAAATTTTAATAGAATGCATAAAAATATAGAAGATATAAATTCTATATTTAGCAAGAAAATATCCGAAGCAATAAAAGATATAAATTCTAAATACAGTAAGAAAATATCTGAATCAATAGAAGTTTTAGCTAAAAGTATACCTAACTTAGATGAATTTAAAGATGCTTTAGATAGTTTTATTGATAATACAACTACAGTAAATTCAATTTTTATTAACTATGATTATCCGCCAATAGATTATGTAGATATAAATGAAGTTGTTAATTATGTTGAAATGAATTCAAATCATCAGGAGGTAACTAAAGAAAATATTAATTTGATAATGACAAGGTATTTTGATGAAATTCATTTTAATCATTTAAAAAGCCAAGTAACCACTTACAAACTACCTCAAGAAGATATTACTATATTAAAAGAGATTTTAGATGGATATAAGCATGAATATTATTATCTTATAATACCTGCATTATTAGCAAGATTAGAAGGTATGATATTCAATTCAGTGAATTATAAAGGAAGAACTAATTATCGACTCTTTAATATTGTAATTGAGGAAACGATAAACAAGTACAAATCTAAGCATGATTATTATGTTGATGCTGATTACGTCAAAATCAAAGAATATTATAAATTTAAATTAAAACGAAATTTTGAATTTGGTGAAAAAAGGATGAATGAAATTAATAGACATTCTATTATGCATGGTTATGATAATCAGTATGGAACAAAACAAAATGCAGTAATATTATTGCTACATTTCGAGTATCTTTATCATTGTTTAGCAGAATTAAATGAAAATGATAAACAAGATATTCGTAATAAAATGTTGAAATAGTAAACTAATTCAATATTTTACATGATTAGGGTACACTCTAATCATATAA
>NZ_JAESLN010000045.1:0-1031 GCF_017892645.1 Staphylococcus sp. GDY8P54P
CATCATTGTTAAATTGTTTATATCTGAAATAGTTCATACAGAAGACTCCTTTTTGTTAAAATTATACTTTAAATTCATATTTGCAACAGAACCTTCATATTTATCAGAGCTCGTGCTATAATTATACTAATTTTATAAGGAGGAAAAAATATGGGCATTTTTAGTATTTTTGTAATCAGCACAGTTCATTATCAACCAAACAAAAAATAAGTGGTTATAATGAATCGTTAATAAGCAAAATTAAAGAGGGTTATAATGAACGAGAAAAATATAAAACACAGTCAAAACTTTATTACTTCGAAACATAATATAGATAAAATAATGACAAATATAAGATTAAATGAACATGATAATATCTTTGAAATCGGCTCAGGAAAAGGCCATTTTACCCTTGAATTAGTACAAAGGTGTAATTTCGTAACTGCCATTGAAATAGACCATAAATTATGCAAAACTACAGAACATAAACTTGTTGATCACGATAATTTTCAAGTTTTTAACAAGGATATATTGCAGTTTAAATTTCCTAAAAACCAATCCTATAAAATATTTGGTAATATACCTTATAACATAAGTACGGATATAATACGCAAAATTGTTTTTGATAGTATAGCTAATGAGATTTATTTAATCGTGGAATACGGGTTTGCTAAAAGATTATTAAATACAAAACGCTCATTGGCATTACTTTTAATGGCAGAAGTTGATATTTCTATATTAAGTATGGTTCCAAGAGAATATTTTCATCCTAAACCTAAAGTGAATAGCTCACTTATCAGATTAAATAGAAAAAAATCAAGAATATCACACAAAGATAAACAGAAGTATAATTATTTCGTTATGAAATGGGTTAACAAAGAATACAAGAAAATATTTACAAAAAATCAATTTAACAATTCCTTAAAACATGCAGGAATTGACGATTTAAACAATATTAGCTTTGAACAATTCTTATCTCTTTTCAATAGCTATAAATTATTTAATAAGTAAGTTAAGGGATGCATAAACTGGGTTCTGTTGCAAAGTAAAAA
>NZ_JAESLN010000046.1:0-6641 GCF_017892645.1 Staphylococcus sp. GDY8P54P
TCTTATCAAGAGTAAATTACTAAAAATCCATTAACATCAATGTTTTTACTTTAAGAACATATATTTAACGTGTTAAATCAAATGAAAAAATACAATGTCATTATTAGATGACAATTGATTACGGTCAGAAGAATGTACCACAAATAAAAAAACTAATTCCTTTTTATTTTATCGAGGAATTAAGCTTTTGACCTGCAACAATCACGCCCAATTTCGGAATATCTATAATATGATTTCGATCTTAAATTATCTACTTTAACTGACGCTACCTGCTCGTTAAAGAAGACCTATTTAAAAAAGTTTATACTGCACCTGCCTTTATTATGTAAGTAAAAGTAGTAAAGCTTTAAATTGGTTTTCAAAAAAGTAGGGTTGATTATTTCTTTTTCATCAATTATTATTGTGTTATTATCACAATATGAGAAAGGAGGCAAAAAGTAATGGGAATTGATTTCATTAATGTCGAGTTTAGAAAGCATGTAAAAGTTTCAGGGGATTTAGGTACAACGGGATCAGTATGTCCTTTTTCACAAAAACAAAAAATGGAAACACTACCGGAAAACTTTTTGCCTCCTTTTATATAATGGGCAAAAATTTATGAATCTATTGCATTTGTAAAAATGCATACGAATGATTAGGCACCGGTTGTTAAACTGGTGCCTTTTTTTTGTTTGATCAGTTCAGTTAGTTTGGAGAACCGAATCTTTAATCATGCTGTAGAAATATGGTGAGTTCGTTGATTTGGTTTTACAATATAAATAGATATGAGGTGAGGTTTATGGTGAAAGCAGTGGATTTAGCCTCCTAAAATCACAATATATTTTAGGAGGAAATAAAATGAAAAAGGATAGTAAATCTAAAGAAATGATTCAATCTGAAAAAAGGGGTTCTACTAGGCTTTTAATGATGGTACTCTCCCTATCTGTACTTGTAGGTGCAATTACGGCTGATTCAGTCAATCCCGTACTTCCACTAATAAGCAAAGATTTAGAAGCTTCGAAATCTCAAGTGAGTTGGATAGTTAGTGGTATTGCACTTGTTCTTGCGATTGGAATTCCGATTTATGGTCGAATCTCAGACTTTTTTGAGTTACGAAAGCTATATATCTTTGCCATTATGATTCTGGCAAGTGGTAGTCTTTTATGTGCAATTGCCCCGAACCTCCCATTGTTGGTTTTGGGAAGAATGGTTCAGGGTGCTGGGATGTCCGCAATTCCAGTTCTATCAGTCATTGCAATTTCGAAGGTTTTCCCACAAGGAAAACGTGGGGGAGCTTTGGGAATTATCGCAGGAAGTATTGGTGTTGGAACTGCTGCTGGTCCAATATTTGGTGGAGTAGTTGGTCAATATTTAGGGTGGAATGCCTTGTTTTGGTTCACATTTTTGTTAGCCATTATGATTGTTATTGGTGCCTACTACGCGTTACCGACAATTAAACCGGCAGAATCCGTAGGAAGCAATAAGAACTTTGATTTCATTGGTGGTTTATTCCTCGGCCTCACAGTAGGATTACTCCTTTTTGGCATCACTCAAGGAGAAACTTCTGGTTTTTCTTCGTTCTCATCGTTAACTAGCCTAATTGGTTCTGTTGTAGCTTTGGTGGGATTTATTTGGAGAATTGTTACCGCAGAAAATCCATTTGTACCACCTGTCCTGTTCAATAACAAGGATTATGTCAATACGGTCATAATTGCATTTTTTTCGATGTTTGCTTATTTCGCTGTTCTTATGTTCGTCCCATTACTAGTCGTTGAGGTGAATGGACTCTCTTCTGGACAGGCTGGAATGATATTGTTGCCAGGTGGTGTGGCTGTTGCAATCTTATCTCCCTTCGTTGGCCGTCTTTCTGATCGATTTGGGGATAAACGTCTGATAATTACTGGGATGACTCTGATGGGGCTGTCTACCTTATTCTTGTCCACCTATGCATCTGGTGCTTCACCTCTGTTAGTTTCCGTGGGGGTCCTCGGAGTAGGGATTGCTTTTGCATTCACGAATTCTCCCGCAAATAACGCCGCAGTAAGTGCACTCGATGCAGACAAGGTTGGTGTCGGAATGGGGATTTTCCAAGGTGCTTTGTACCTTGGATCAGGAACTGGAGCAGGTATGATTGGAGCATTATTATCCGCTCGACGTGATGCTACTGAGCCGATAAATCCATTATATATATTGGACGCTATGTCCTACTCAGATGCGTTCCTTGCAGCTACAGGGGCAATACTCATTGCCTTAATAGCTGGATTAGGTTTAAAAAAGCGTGGGTAATAACTTAGTTATGTAAAGATTAGTTATTGTTTAGTTCATCTTCTATAGTTTAAGCTGTAAATAAATAGCTTAGGAATCACGCAAATTTGAATTTCTTAGAATAGAATACTTTTAAGTAACTCAACTTTCGTACACTGTTTTATTGGTGCGAAAGTTGAGTATGTTAAGGATGAAACAATGAAAACATTGGTGATCGTTTCTCACCCAGATATGCCAAATTCTCGAATCAATAAAGTTTGGGTAGAAAAAGCAGCGTCTTATTCAAACGAAATTACCATTCATGATCTTTATAGAGAGTATCCTGATTTTATTATGAATGTAAAAAGAGAGCAGGAATTAGTTGAAAATCATGATAATATTATTTTTCAATTTCCATTATATTGGTATAGTTCTCCTTCATTATTAAAAAAATGGATCGATGAAGTGATTATATATGGATGGGCTTACGGATCAAAGGGTAAAAGAATATTTTATAATCGAAAATTAGGATTAGCTATATCAGCTGGCGTAAAAAAAGGTGAATTTACAAGTATGGGTAAAAACAAGCATACATTAACCCAGATGTTAACACCATTCAAATCTTTATGTGCATAGATTCATGCTGAATATGTACCAGAGTTTGTACTTTACGGTGCTAATTCGGATATGAAGGGCGAAGAGATACAGAAAAGTGCTAATGAGTATTTGCAATATATTAAAAAGTATTATTTAAGAGCATAAAACACTTCTGCGATCATGCCAACAATACTAGAAGAAAGCCCATTTCCCCTTAACACATTTAGGGAAATGGGCTATTGAAGTTATTGAAGGTTTTAGCGATTTCATTTTAGGTAGCCAATTCAAAGTGCCCAATAAATTCCAAGAAACACAAATCTGCTAAAACAGCTTGCCATGTAATTTTTGAACTTGATCCTTTAACCGTTCATTCTCTTCTTCTAACGCCTTTATACGGCTTTTTAAGGTTTTTATTAATACGTCCTCTGAACGAGGGCTTTTACTAGGTTTACGGGGGGTTAACTCACTTATCTGCATCCCTCTTAATGTCTCCACTCTAGTTCTAATATCTTTTTGTTTGTAAAGCCATGACTTTGAAACATTTGCTTTTTGTGCAACGGAATTAAAATTAATCTTCTCTTCTTTCAATGCCATCTCTGAAATTGTCTTTTCAACCCTAATTCTTGTTTTCTCCGACTTGTCTTTAGCTAGCTGAACTATGGCAGTTGTGTTACCTTTTCTAATCATTTTAATTCGTCTCCTTTAACGAATGAATAATCTGTTCTAATCTATTTTTAACACGTTCATTGGTTTCAACCTGACGCTGCCATTGGTTTTGTTTAGCCCTATTTAGTATTTCTTTAGTTCGCTCTAAGTGCTCTTCATGTTCAGTAAGAAATTGTTTACTTGTACAGAAATTCGTACAATCTAAACATGCATTTGCGTGAGGACATGGTCCTGCAATTACTGGTAACCGACAATAGCCATTAGGAAGTGCCTGTGCATTGATATTCTTTTTAAACCATTGAAGATCTGTATTGTCAGCTTCAGTATTTTCCTCACTTAAATCCAGAATGCTACCGTTATTCGTTACTAAGGTTTCCTTAAATTTCGTAAATTCCTTCTTTAGGGTTTCATCAAAAATATGTGCATATCTTGCCGTCATTTCCGGTGATTCGTGACCCAAGAACTTCTGGACAATATGTTGTGGCACTCCGTTATTTATCATTCTAGTGCCAACTGTATGCCGAAAGGCATGAGCATGAAAACGAAAAATTTCTCCGTTGCTGTCCGTTATCTTTTCTTCATAAGCTAGTTCATTTAATTTAACCCTAAAGGTATCTTGTTTCAATGGTGAGCAATCTTTTCGGGGAAACACATATACACATCCATCATCGAGTTCATCAGCCACCCTTTGCTCTTGAACTAATATCAATGCAGCAATTTCTTTAGAAATAGGAATGATATGCTCTTTCTTCATTTTCCACTGATAATACTTTAAAAAGCAATCCCCTTCTTTATCGGTTATGACGCTCCCTTTTTTCAATGTACAAAGTTCACTGATACGCATCCCGCATTCTTGAAGTACCATAACCATTGTAGCAATATAAGGTTCCAATTTATCTAATTTCCCATTTAATTGTTCAAGTATATGTTCATCAATATAACGTGGTAGTGCCTTCGGCACTTTAGGGTAATCTTCTTGAAAGATAAGGATCTTAGAAGGTGTATCCTTCCAGTCATATCTTTGAATTGTAGTAAAAAAAACGTCTAAAGTAGATATTCGTCCAGTTACAGTACTGGGTTTTAAACCTTTTAAATTAATATAATTAAAATATTGCTCAATTTCATTTCTAGTTAATTGATGAATCCTTTGTATACCTTCACAATTTTTGTTCATGAAATTAAAAAATTCTTTTAATTTTGAAGCTATATCTACTACGTGAGAAAAGCTAGCTGTGTTTAACATTAGTTTACAATATCGCTTAACTATTTCTTTAAAATAATTATTCTTAAAACCCTTAAAGTTGATCGTATATTCGTAGGATGTTGGGTTTACCTTATCTTCCGGTAATGATAATTTTCTTCGATTCCAAACATCTTTTTCCCATTCTTCCCCATCAAAATAGAAGTCCTCATAGAATTCCATAAACTGCTTAAGATGAGTAACGTAATAGGAATTCGCATGTACAGTAACTTTCTGCTGATTTACATCAAGTTTGTAATTAGTAGTCGTAGTTTTTACTTTTTGTTCTGTTAAGTAGGTCCGGTATTCTGTCAAAGCTTTTTTTATAGGCACTTCGGTTATCGATGTAATATTAGGATATTTTAAATTTAAAAATCCCATCATCCGGCTTATCACTGTTCCCTTTCTAATCCAAACGGATTTTGCATTCCAAGCTCCATTATTCAAGTGAAGGTAATAAAAATATTTTAATTCTGTTTTCAACCAGACATTTTCCACCTTATCGAAATTTACCCAACGATTTCTTAGTGACGGATTCTTACTTAACTCAATTGCACTAGGATGCGGACAAATTCTTATATCCCATCTATCTGCTGCCCAATAACCTTTTAAAACACTTGTCATATTAGCTATTTTTTTATTAATCTCTGTACTAGCGATAAGCTTTCGATTAGTTGCTACACTTGGAAATTTCATTGTCATGTTTCTCTCCCTTGAAGATACTTTTTATATTCATTCTTCATATCTTGATTAGAAAGATGAACATACGTATCAAGTGTTGTTTGTACATGGGCATGCCCTAATCTTTTTTGTACATATGCAGCATCCCATCCACTTCTAATAAGCTCTGTGGCATGCGTATGACGTAATATATGGGCAGTGAAAGTAATCCCTGTCCGTTTTCCTAGTCTTCTTATTAAGTCTAATACACTTTGATATTTTAGAGGGTGGCCAAAATAAGAATCTTTAAGATTAATAAATATATAATCATGATCTAAATCTTCCCCATATTCATGTACTAAGTAATCGGTATATAATGCCATTAATTCCTTACTTACATCAATAGTTCTTTTTTTTTTAAGTTTAATATAAGCTCCATTTTCATTATGATCTCTTGGCCTGATGTTAATCTGGTTATCCCATGTTGAAATATCTTCAATACGAAGGGATAATGCTTCTCCTATCCGAAGTCCCCCTTCATACATAAGCATAATAAGTAACTTATCTCTTTTGGTATGACATGCCTCAATTATTGCTTTGACTTGTCCATGTTCTAATACTTGTACAAGTTTCTTTTTGACCCTAAGCTTTAAAATATTTTTTTTATAGGATCTACCTTTAGAAATATGGTGAAGAAACCCCTTAAAGTTTCTTCCTCTTGCTTCTTTAGACATATCTATAGCTTTAAAATTTTCTGTGCGATTTAAATACTCTAAGAAACTAGTTACAGCGTTAAGTATGGAATTAACTGATGTTTCCTCTCTTTTAGCCTTCTTTGGTTGTATATCTATTACCTTTAAATGCCCTGCTGGATTTCTTAACCATCCTACAAAGTTTGCTAAATCCTCAAATTGTAAATCTCCTAATTCGATTCTACTTTGGCTCATAAATTCATAAAACAGCTTGAGATGATAACAATATGTTTTAATGGTATTTGGAGCTTTGCCCGTATTATCCAAGTACTTTATAAATCGCTTAACCGGTTCTATCACTTCAAATTCTTTATCTAGCAGTATGTATAACGGATATGATTTTTCCTCCACAATTACTTTCTGAACCTTCATCTTTCCACCACCTTTAAATACTTTAACTACTATTAATAATACCCTTATATATTTAATAGTTAAAGCACTGTAATTAAAAAATCCTAAACTTCGAGTACTTAGAGTACTCTAGTTTAGGATACTATGTTTAA
>NZ_JAESLN010000047.1:0-22087 GCF_017892645.1 Staphylococcus sp. GDY8P54P
GATCAAACTCTCCATAAAAAAATTATGATGTTTGATTAGCTCATAAAATACTAATTTGTGTTATCAATAACACGTTGTTTTGATTCAACATTTAATGTTGAAATCGGAATTAACGTTGACATATTGCAATTCAGTTTTCAATGTTCATTTTCGATAAATAATTGCTTTTCTATCTTATCATCTTCGTTAACGTTTCGTCAACAAAAAATTAATTTATTTAACAATCACTTAACATCACTTTAATAATATTAAAATATTATTTCCTTTTTTTCAAGTATATTTTTTACACTTTTAAAAATTTATTTAAATAATGTTTTGCCGTTTTTGACGACTTTTATATATTATCAATTTGACTATAAAAAGTCAATGGTTTATATAAATTTTTGTAGCAAACTTTTACAACTATATAACAACACATTTGTTGGTCACAAGAAATAATTTTAACACCAATTCAAAAAATTGCAAGAGAAAAAAATGAGTAGAAAACTTTAATTTTCTACTCACGCTTCTAAAAACCTTATTTTTTTGTTTTGTCGATGATTTGTTTTGCCATTGATTGATATATTTTACCTAGTCGATCTTCTGCTTGGTAAATGGATGGTGCGAAATCTTTTGGATTCCATGATGGTTGCTCTAAAGGTAATTGACCTAAAAGCTCAGTTTGCAACTCATCTGCTAATTTTTCTCCGCCACCTTTACCAAATACATACTCTTTATTTCCGGTTTCTTTACTTTCGAAATATGACATGTTTTCTATGACACCTAATATAGAATGTTCTGTATGTTTAGCCATAGCTCCCGCTCTTGCTGCAACAAAAGCTGCAGTTGGATGAGGTGTAGAAACAATGATTTCTTTACTGGATGGTAACATCGTATGTACATCTAAAGCAACATCACCAGTACCTGGTGGTAAATCTAAAAGCAGGTAATCTAAATCTCCCCATCTTACTTCAACAAAAAAGTTAGTTAACATTTTACCTAACATAGGTCCTCTCCATATAACTGGTGCGTTTTCTTCAACAAAAAATGCCATTGAGATTACTTTAACACCATGTCTTTCAACCGGTATAATTTCTTTGCCGTCTACTTCCGGTTTTTTATCTATTCCCATCATATCTGGAACACTAAATCCATATATGTCAGCATCTACGAGTCCAACTTTTTTGCCTTCTCTTGCTAGTGAAACAGCTAAGTTTACAGCAACAGTGGATTTACCAACGCCCCCTTTTCCAGAAGCAATCGCTATAAATTCAACAGGATTATCTTTTGATAATAGCCCTTCTATTGTTTGTGGTTGGTCATCACTGTTACCTCTATATTGTTCAACAACATCAGACGGCAGCTCCTCAAACCTTATCCCAACAGTATTCGCACCATTTTCTTTTAGCACTTCCACAATAGCCATTTGTAAATCTAACTGAGGCTGTCCTCCTAACTGAGCCATTGCCACTTTCACACTTACATGTTCTATCTCATCTTTTGTTGTTACCTCTATGATTCCATCTGTTTCCTTTAAAGGAACATTAATAATTGGATCTTTAAGTTCTCCAACAAGTTCTTTAACTTGCTCTATCGTTAACACAAAGCGTCCCCCTCTATTTTATAAATATATCCATTAATATTCTAACAAACATCACTTAATTTTGCTTTAAGTAGTTTACATTTAGTATAAATATAATCTTAGTAATACAAAAGAAGTTAGCTCAGTTTGTTTTAATTCTTAACAACTGGAGCTAACCTCTATACTTTCTTTATACCTTTCGCATGTTAAATTCGTTGACATCCCTGTTTTCCTTAATAAACAAAGCTATGATAAACCCAATAATAACCAATACACTAATAACTATAAATGAGAACTCCACACCATTAGCAATCGCTTGTCGTTGTAATAGTTCTTTATTTTCTATACCTCTAGCATTCTGAGTATATATCTTTGTTCCTATTGTCATAACTGTAACCAGCAAGGCAGTGCCTAAGGAGCCCGCAGTAACACGGCCAAAATTACTTATTGCAGTTCCATGAGAAATCTCTCTTTTATGAAGTGCATTAATGCCAGCTGTATTTAAAAGTGTCTGATTTAATATAGCAATAAAAGCACTGATAATCATAACCGCAACAATCATGTTTCTATTTGTTTTAGACAAATATTCTACGGACACTTAATCACCTCTCACCACTTATATCATCGACTATTTATTCTGATTAAGATTTTCGCTATCAGGATAAAAGACTTCTTTACACACAAATAACATACCCATAATTACAACAATTACCCAAAAATCAATATCTATATATGCATAATGAATGTGAACTATAAAATAGAATAGTAATGTGGTAACAGTAAATGTTATTAAATGATACGTTATCCCTTGAAAATAAGGGTTATCTGGTAGTTTTTTCCTAAAACAATCCATCAAATTTTCAATGATAAACAATGTAAAATAACCCAATACGATATAACTACCATAATAGATCAAGTTATCATAAAAGCTTTTATTATAACCAAAGTATGCTAGATGAAAAAATATAAGGATACGACTTAATCCATATAAACCAAATCCTAAGAATGCAAGAAATATAGCACCTGAAATGATAAATACCGAAAGTACAATAAGCGTCGTAAATAAATACTTTATATATTTCATTGCTTACTGTCCTCCCCTTCATCTAATTTATTTTCTGTTTATTTTACATTAATTCTTAATTAAAAAAACTGTTTCTTATTTTACCATTATAACAACATACACCAAAATACAAATAAGCAAGTATTAAAATTCACTAAACTTCAATACTTGCTTAATAATTAAAATACATATGACTTTTCATTTTTATTCTAAGAATTGCATTTGTGATTATCTTGTTTATATTGTGTCTGCCAAAGTACAAACAATATGATTAAGATGATAAGACTAAGTATAATCACATTGTGTATCGGTAAATGGATAAATGAAACCGTTAAACCATAAACTGTCCCCATAATTGTAGAGCCGATAGAATTACCTAGACTTTTCGTTAATGTATATAGTGACATCATGCGCTTCATATTCTGAGGTGACGTTTCTTCTTGAGTTATTACACTGTCTTTCGTATATACTGTTCCAAAACTAACACCAGCCAGCAATAAACTAAACGCTATAAATATCGGTGTTTTTGTACCTGCGAATATAAAAATGCCACATATTGTTAAAAGAGTAAAAGCAAATATATACAAACCTTTTCTAGACATTTTTGCTTCTAACCTATTTAAATTAAAATTCAACACTAACCAAGCAAAGGAAATTGGAAAAATAACAAATCCACTCTGCAAGGGAGATAGACCCAGTTCTTCTTGTAGATATATTGGCATATATAAATTATATCCCATCAGTATCATTGCATATAAAAAATCTGTAGTAAAAACGAGTATGATAGTTTTATTAAATTCTTTAACAGGGAAGAAAGGAGCTGCTACACCCTTTTCATTTTTAATTAATATCATACCCATAATAATTGCTATAATAAATGAAAGACAATTTAAATACCACAGATTGTTATTCATTACTGTAAACATTAAAAAGAAAACAAACAGATAAAATAACATAAGTCCTTTCATATCTAATTTATGTGAAGTTGTCGTCTGTTCATGTTTAAAATGAAACGTAAATATGACCAATAACATGGCGATGATAGCGATAGGTATATTAACGAAAAATAACCAATGCCAAGTAGCTAATTCTAAAATTCCGCCACCTAAGACCGGGCCTATAATACTGGATATCCCCCACACACTACCTACAATTCCCATAATTTTATATCTTAAAGGAATTGCAAAAGCAAGCTTTGGTACAATTTGGCTCAAAGCCATCATTATTCCTGCACCCAATCCCTGAATAAAACGCGAGATAATTAAAATACCAAATGTACTACTTATACCTGAAAAAAAGCTTCCAATTGTAAAAAATACTAATCCCAAAAGTGTTATGTATATAATTTTAGTGCGATCCAATAATTCACCTACAATTGGATTAGCAATCACAATTGCTATAAAGTAAACTGAAAATATCAGTGATATTGAACCAGTCACATTTAAATCTTCTTTTATAGTTGGCAATGCTAATGAAACGATTGAAGTTTCAATTGCAGACATAAACATAATTAGTATTAATGCAACAACAACACCAAATGTTTTTATATTCATATTTAATCTCCTAACACGAAACATTCATTATCAATCATTACTAAATCACTATTTGTGCCTAAGTTCAATAGGTTTCCAGTAAATTACTTCTTTTGCCCTATAAAAATGACTAGAAAGAAAGCGAGAATTAAAATCAAATGAACCATTTTGATTTATCTCCCGCTTCCCTGATTAGCTGTATTTCTTTAATCTCATTAATCTTATAAATTAATAATGTTTTACATTAAAACGTTCCATCTATTCGATCATTACATAAAATATAAAATAGCTATAAAGTGAAACACAGAAGCTATTAAAATAAATAAATGCCAAATCATGTGAAAATACGGTCGCTCTTTTTGTGCATAGAACCAAGCACCTATCGTATAGGCTATGCCACCCAACAATATGAATAACATAAACTTCAAGCTCGTATCGAAAAGAATTGTAGGTAAAAATATTATCCCAATCCAACCCATCACTAAGTACATCGTTAAGCTAAGCTTATGATTTACATGTTTAGCCAATGATTTATAGAGTATGCCCCAAATGGTTATGCCCCATAAAACTATCATTGCTGTCCAACCTATCCAACCACCTACTAACACTAGACATACAGGTGTATAGGTACCGGCAATGGCAATATAAATCATGCTATGATCAATGATTCTAAGAATAAATTTGTGCGACGAATGATTAGGCATTGTATGATAAACCGTTGAAGATAAAAACATTAAAAAAATACTTATTACATAGATAGAAACACTAAAAGAACCTAAAATACCATGCGCAAAATAACTTTGTAACGCTGCATATGGTAAAGCGCATAATGTTACAAAGGCAGCGACGCCATGTGATACTGCATTACCAATTTCTTCTCCAAATGTTAATGGTATGATATTTTTAAATGTTTTAGTGACTTTATTACTTTTAACCTCTAATGGTTTAGTCATTAGTGTAATCACCTTTTCTTAGATCCTATTTAAACGTTTTAAATCAGCTGTAGCAGTTTCTACACTATCTTTTCCTTCTTTATTCTTTAACGGAGAAAACTCTTCTTCTCTTGGCACTTGTAATGTAAGAAAACTATTTGCATATTGGAAAATATCAAAATAAAATAATTCAAATTTTAAAGCGGGTTTTTCAATAATTCCAAAATCGTCATCCAATTGTTTAAGCTGTTTTACTGCTAAATGATAAGGCAATTTATTATCTACAGCAGCGTTAATAAATTGTAACTTAAACATATGTATACCAATGTTTGCATTATTTAATTGGTTTGCAGTTTCCGCTTCTAGTTCAGAGTATTCAAGCACGGTATCTTTATCAGCATTTTTAACTAACCTTCCAACACTCTCACCGTGTTTAGGTTGAATCGATTTCGTCGTAATATCCATACTATTTTGGAAAGTGTATCCTGCAAAAAACAAATCTAACACCTTCACTAAAACATTATCAATGTTATTTAAAAAGATATATTCAACACCGTTTTCAGTCATATCTTCAAGATAGCCTGCTTTTTTCAGTGATTTAAATACACCACCGTTACCATTTGGCGTTTCTAAAATAGAACTATCTACATCTAAAATAAGTTTTCCTTCTTCAGATAATGCAACGATATTATCTTGAATAAAGAAATGAACGTGGTTCTTGTCATATCCAAAATAATTTTTTTCTTCAAAAAACAACTGAGTTTGACTATCATTTATTTTACTTGTCATAATGTACCAATCTACATAAACACCCGATTGTTCTTTCAATTCTAGTAATTGACGTGCTTGTAATTCAAATAGGCTCACATCTTCAATCTCAAATGCACCCTTAGGTCCTTTGTATCCTAATCGTGTGCCTTGTCCGCCTGCCATTAAAACTACTGCAAATCTTCCTTTTTTAATAGCTTCTAGGCCAACATGTTCAAATTGTTTAATTTCTTCTTCAGAGAAATTTTCTTTGATATCGTATTTCACTTCATTTACTGAAGATATGTCATCTATTATTTGTTTATTTAAATACAAATCACGATATAAATTTTGAATGTAAGTTAAATCTAATTGATCCACTTGACTAGCTAATTGTTCTTTTTCATTATTACTCATTAATTTTTCAAATTCTATTAGATGTTCTTGGTTAAACTTTTCTAACTCTTTCTTATCTAACATGTCCTCTCTCCTTTATATTCAAAATAGATAAAAAATATATCTTATATCTAATAGGAATATATAATTTCACTATATGCACTTTATATTATTACAAATATAATCACAACCATAATCATCATAAATTTAAAAAGAAATGATTAAAGAATGGTTTGAATAATACGTATAGTGCACCTATTGAAAGCGCGCCTGCTAACGATAAGTCTACTAAGCCACCTGTTTTAAAAACTAAGGGGAATTTAATCGTTAACGGTATTGGATATAATAACTTTACACCTCTAGGCGTTAACATATCTAGTATAACATGTGAAAGCAAACCAAGGATAATTGAAACTAAATAATACTCTGGTGTTTGAATAATATATAAAAGGATACCAATTATAGAAATAAATAATAACGAGTGTGTGAATGTCCTGTGCCCAAACAGTATACGAACAAAAAAACTTAATACTTTGAATCGCCTGCCAATTCTACTCTGCGTGTGACAAATATCAGGTAATAAGCTTGATATAACTGCAAGTGTCATTATTGTTATCGATGTAAATAAATCTGTCTGATAGTATTCTATAGTTAATGCACCTACTAACAAACCGCATGATGTGTGAGTTTTGCCTGTCATGTTCATTGCCCCTTTTCTCGGCTAAATTTTACCATAAAATCCACAATAATGCGAACATACTTTCGTAAAAGATAAATAGTATGACATAATAAATAAAAGTATCACACAATCACTTGAAAACGATTACTTTTTATTGTATGCTATAGCTATAAATAATTTAAAGGATGTGTTCACGATATGGCAATGACAGTAAAAAAAGATAACAATGAAGTAAGAATTCAATGGAGAGTCGCTGATATTAAGATTCCAACAAGCGAGATTAAAAATGTTTCACAAGATCAAAATATCCATGCAGTTCCAAAATTAGATAGAGATAAAGTTTCACGTATTGGTTCTACATTTGGAAAAACTAATCGTGTTATCATCGATACTGATAACCATGAATACATTATTTACACACAAAATGATCAAAAAGTTTATAATGAAATTACAAAATAGTAGTCACTAAAAGTTAAATTTAGTGAATTTAATTGATTATAAAAAGAAGTGAAATTCTGAAAAATAGGATTTCACTTCTTTTTATATGCAAACACATGAAATAATAAATAAGGGTTTGCAATCAGATAACAGTTTAGTTAAATGCTATACTAAAAATATCAAAATGAAAGTAGGTGGAAAATATGTATGTAGTTACTAATCGAATAGATGTTAAGAAAGGGTTTGCTGAAAAGCTAGCTCCGAAATTTACACAAGGTGGAAAAATTCAAGATTTAGATGGCTTTCATCATATTGAAGTATGGTTAATAGACGACGAGACAGATTACGACCAAATGTATGTTAATACGTGGTGGGAAAATGAAGAAGCTTTTAATGGTTGGCTAAAAAGTGATGCTTTTAAAGAGGCGCACAGTCAAAGAAACACTTCTTCACAAGATGAACCATCACCTATTTTAGGAAATAAAATCGTTAAAGCAACTGTTTTAACAAAACTTCACTAATTAAATAAAACACACACATTTACACATATAAGAAACGTTTTAAAGGTCAATCACTTTTAAAATAATTTCAAATACGAGTTTATGTGTGTTTTATTTTGTTTAATTTAATTAAAATAAAGATGGGCCATTAATGCAATAATCGGTAAAGCAATGATTGTTCTAATCAAGAAAATAACAAATAATTTAAAAATACTAACTGGGATTTTAGATCCTAAAATCACGCCACCCACTTCAGATAAATAAATCAACTGCGTAATACTTAAAGCACCAATGACAAACAATGTTATGTCATTTCCAACGCCTTCAATTAAAATAGATGGCAAGAACATGTCAGCAAAACCGATCAAGACAGTTTCTGAAGCTTGTGCAGCTTCTGGAATTTGCAATAACTCTAAATAAGGAACAAAAGGTTTACCTATAATTCCAAATATTGGAGTATAAGTCGCAATGAGCGTAGCTAAAGTTCCAACACTCATCACAACAGGTAATATAACGAACCACATATCTATAACTGTTTTAAAACCAGATTTAAAGAACGATTTGAATCCTGGTGCTTTGATTCCAGTTTCAGTAGCCATGTCAAAACCATGTCTCAAAGCAGTTTTATTTGCAGGTAACTTTTCAGTCCGCATTTCCTCAGATACTTCTTTTGAATATTCATCTTTAATCGTACTCAACGGCCATATTCTAGGTAAAATCAAAGCACATACAATACATGATACAATTACTGATAAATAAAAATAAAAGAAATGATTTTGCATATGTACTGTTTCTGCAACTACAATTGCAAAGGTTAATGATACTACACTGAAGGTAGTGGCTATAACTGTCGCTTCACGTCTAGAATAAAAACCACCTTCATACTGTCTACTTGTTATTAAAACACCAACTGTCCCATCACCAATAAATGATGCTAAATTATCCACTGTCGAACGTCCTGGTAATGTGAATAATGGTCTCATGATTGGTCTGAAAATAGGTCCTAATAATTCCAATAAGCCATACTCCATTAATAAAGGTAAAAAAAGCGCAGCAAAGAAAAATACAGATACAAGCGTTGGTAATAAACTTTCAAACACTAAACCACCAGTATCAGCAGAATAAACTGCTTTTGATCCCATTTTTAAATATGTCATCCAGACAAAAATTACGGCTAAAATTCTTAAAATAAGCCAAACAAATTTGACATTAAATGCATTATTCATTAATCCTTCAGGTTGCAATTTATTTTTTAATACCGTCGAACAGATGATAGATAAAACACCTGAAATAGTTATTATTATTACAATGATTAATGGCATCGCATCACCTAATAAATCTTTTAATAAGCCTGCTAAAAATGCCACTGGTAAAGTTGTTTGCTTTTCGCCATCTTCAGTCACAGTTACAGGAATCAAAAATAGTATGATCCCCAAAACTGACATCAAAATGAATTGTAATCTTCCTTTAATAATTTGTGCTTTACTGTAATCGTCCATTTTGTTCACCCCTTAGGTGTGTATATATTTTTATAAACACTTTAAAAGCAACAGCAATAATTATAACCTATTTTGTATAAATATGTAAATCAAATTTTTATGTCTTTTTAATGTCGTTATTTTTTATAGATAATAAAAGGGAGTGGAACAGAAATCTAATTTTATAAAATAGATTTCGTCGTCCCACCCCGGCAAGCATGACTAGAATTGAAAAAATTATAAATTAATTGCTTGAGCCGTCGCTCATGCATAAGTCCCTTTAACTCGATAAAAAATGAAGTGGACTTTTATTTTCAGCTCAGTCATTTACTGTCAATGTGCAATGAGGCTAGTACGAATCTATTGTTTCTCAGCCTCTACTTTAAATGAAAGCGTTTTCTTTTTCAATCTTTTATATATTAAATTTATAATTTTCTTAATAAAAACAGAAAATAAGGCACACCAACAATAGCGACGATAACACCAACTGGAATATCAATTGGCGGGTGAATACCTCTTGCTAGGCTGTCACTTATCATTAAAATTAAAGCGCCTAACAAACCAGACATAAATGTAATATGTTTGTGCTTGTGACCAACTAACTGTCTAGCCATATGAGGTGCAATAAGTCCTAAAAAGCTTAGACCCCCAACAACAGATATTGAAGCGCCTGCTAGAATAACAGCTAAAAATAAAAGTATTGCCTTTACCTTTTTCACTTTTGCTCCGAGTGCAATCGCTATATCATCACCTAATGTTAAAATATCTAGTTGATGACAATAATAAAATATCACTGGTAATGCAACAATAAACCAAGGTAATATCACCCACACATTTGACATACTATGACCATATAAGCTACCTGTCAGCCAAACTAATGCCGTATTAGCATCAAGGGGGTTACGTATGAGCATATATTGCACGATTGCTGTACATATCGCACCTATCGCTAAACCAATTAGCGCTAACTTAGAACCTTTTACATTAAATTTTGATATTAATATAGTTAAAATCATACTGATAATTAATGCACCTGCAAAAGAGCCAAACGGCAATATGAATAAAGGCGCTGATGGAAATAACATGATAATTGTAACAGCAGATAAACTTGCACCTTTGGTAATACCAATCACATCAGGGGAAGCTAGAGCATTTCTTACAACGCCCTGTATTAATGCGCCAGAAATGGCAAGGCTACTACCTACAATTAATGCTAAAAACATTCTTGGTGCTCTATATTCGTTAATAATAAAATTATTTTGTGTAAAAAGGCTACTTACTGCTTCAAACGGATTGATGAATACAGCACCTATGGAAAGAGACGCAATCGACGCAATCAATAACAATACTGTGACAAGCGAATATCGAAATATGAATGGTCTCATCATAGCCTTCTCACCCCTTTTATTGTAAATGCTAAGAAATAAAAAGCACCTATAAATGACGTTACTATGCCTACAGGTGATTCAAAAGGAAAGGCAATCAATCTGCTTAAAACGTCAGATAATAATAATAAATTTGCGCCGATAATCATTGTTAAAGGAACCATTAATCTATAATCTGTTTTAATATAATGTTTAACGATATGCGGTACAATCAAACCTACAAAACCGATTGGACCTGCTATTGAAACAGAAGTACCTGCCAGTACAATAACTAAGATACCAATAATCATTCTTATTAATTTAACATTTTGGCCTAATGAAGTTGCTAAATCTTCACCTAATTCCATGATTGTCAATTGCTTAGAAATGATAATTGTACAAATAAATGCAAGTATCAACCACGGCAAGATACCTAAAACTTGCGTCCATGTAATCGACGATAAAGACCCTACTAACCAAAACATTACCGTTGATGTAGCATCTTCATTTAATAAGATAATGCCTTGTGTCATGCTTGAAAAAAATAAATGGATAGCCATTCCAGCAAGCGCTAACTTAATGGGTGTCATCCCTTTTGTTGAGCCAGATAATGCATAAACCGTAAGCCCTCCTATAAATGCACCTATAAAAGCGAATATCGTGGCATAAGTCGACAATGAAGGCATGATCATAGTAATCAATACAATCACGAAAGATGCGCCAGAATTTACGCCAAATATTTGAGGAGAAGCCAATGGATTTCTAGTCATTGCTTGCATTAACAATCCTGCTAACCCTAGCGCTGCACCTATGAATAATCCTGCTAACATTCTTGGGATTCGTACATTATGTATTAAAAATGTTTGTTTAGTATGTGAATGTGTTAAAAAATAATCATTAAAATCATTTAATGTAATATGAGATGCTCCTACACTTAAGTTAAAATA
This sequence comes from Staphylococcus sp. GDY8P54P, assembly GCF_017892645.1. Taxonomy (NCBI): domain Bacteria; kingdom Bacillati; phylum Bacillota; class Bacilli; order Caryophanales; family Staphylococcaceae; genus Staphylococcus; species Staphylococcus sp. GDY8P54P. Next base: position 11,638 of record NZ_JAESLN010000047.1, read on the forward strand.
AATAATCACAAAAAGCGCACACACACTCACAATAAATGTGAGTGCTGTGCGTTTATTATGTTTCTTATCTTCAGTTTTGGTTTGGTTAATGCTATTAGACTTAGTCATTTACCGTTCACCTTACTTTTGTTGTTTATCATTTTTTTCATCTTTTGAAATCTCTACTAATTGTTTAGCTATCTCTTCAGAAGAAATGATGCCTCGTGCACGAGCCCAAGTATTTCTATCTACAACTGCAATTCTATCATTTTTAACAGCATCTAAACTTTGCCAAACTGGTTCTTCTTCTTGTTTTTTCAAGTTTGGATCATTTTTTCCCTTGTCCACCATGATAAACATGCGTCCTGGATTAATATCTGAAAGCACTTCTGAATTTAGTTGTAAATATGGTCCTTTCAAATATTTAGATAGGTTATCTGTTTCAGTTTTATTAAGCGCGTTGTTAAAGCCTAATTCTTTCAATAATTCACCAACATATGTGTTTTCTGGATGTGCGAGCAAACCAGATTTGGCAATGACTGTCGCTAATACTGGTTGTGATTTATCCATTGTTATTTCTTTCTTGTATTTATCCATTAACTCATTATGTTTTTTTAGTCTCTCTTTTCCTTTATCTTCTTCACCTGTAGCTTTAGCAATTGTTTTAAAAGCATCTAGGTTATCTTTATAATCACTATCAAAGCTTGGTAACATAATCGTTGGGGCAATTTTTTCTAAATCTTTTTGTATACCCTTATGTCTGTTGCTATCTGCAATAATTAAATCTGGTTTCTGATTACTAATTTCTTCCAAATTTGGTTGTTTACGTGCACCCACTGATTGATAATCACCTATTTTTTCACGAATCGGTGCTAAAATCCTCTCTTTTTTTCCATCATCTGCCACACCAACCGGTTTAATATCTAATGCAGCCAATGCATCAACAAATGAAAACTCAAGTGCAACTACACGTTTAGGTTTTTTATCAATGTTCGTTGTTCCCCCATCATGCTTTATCGTTGTGCCGTTTTTACTTTTGTCGTCATTTTTAGATTGGTCAGAACCATTGTCACTAACCTTACCGCAAGCCGCTAGCAAGATAAGCGTTACTGTAATTAATAACAGACCCATCCATTTAGATCTTTGCTTCATCGTTTTCACTCCTTAGATATGTATCATTACACATCTAATTTTATTGATAACGATTCTCAATGTCAATAATTTTTTTATTAAAACTTGATAAAAATCAAATTTTATTCAATATTCCCTTAATTTGGGGATAACACATTTTTTCAATGATATCATCACGCTTATAGTCTTTTGGTAAATTAGGCACAAACATACTTTGCGCTAAAGCTTTGTAACCTAGGCTAAACTGAATTTTATCTCCAATATGATAATGTTCATTATTTAACAAATCTATCATAAGGTGATCGCTCGTTGCACCCAAAACTTTCACTTGATGATGTAATGGTTGAATATCGTTGACGTCTGTGTCTAAATTTCCTATATCTACAATTGCTTGTAAATAATGTTGACCATCATTTACGTTAATACGTGGCTTAATTTCCACAATTTCTGTCTCTAAAATGATGGCATTTTGATATAAAGTATCAAATGAATGATTCGTCGTCGTTTCAATGCCTCTAAATAAAGTTTCTCCGATCCTTAATTCGTTAATTTTCCCTAAGTCATTATAAAGCATTTGTAATAGCATACTAGAGTTGCCACCTGAGATAACATCGAATTGCATATGCATGACTTCCTCGATTGAAGTTATAAATTGATTAATCAGCTTAACATCTTCTTCAGTCGGAGCAATTGCATTAAAACACATAAAATTAAAAGCCAATCCTTTAAGATAGATATGATGCATGTTAATAATTTCTTTAATATAATCAATCACATCGTAAGTCAACACACCTTCTCTAGCATCTTTCCAATCAACCATTAACAATATATTATGTTTCACATCATAATTACTTGCGATTTCATTGATTTGTCGTATTGTTGCCAATTCAGTTTGAATACTCGTGTCAACGTAATGAACTAAATTTTCTAATTCATTACGGTTACTATTTCTAATTAATGTATAAGACATTGCTTTATCTGTACTTTTTTGAATATTACTGATTCTTGCGTCTGCAACATGTGTAATGCCAATATTTTTAAACATTTCAACGATTTTTTCATCGCCAGCCACACATTTAATCACAGGTGTAAAATCAATATGGTGCTGATTTAAAAGCGCACTTAAAGTCATGGCATTGTACTTAATTTTAGAAAGATTTACTTTGATCTTTGCCATAATTACACCTCTTTACTTAAAGGGTTATCTAAATCTACAGTTAAATAATTTTTAACCTTACCTTCCATTCTCATGCGTAACAATGCTTTTACATTAATCTTGGATCCAAATAAGGTTTGTCGTAATATTTGTGCATGTGCTTTTTGAGGGTCAATAGATTGTTCAACAGCTACACGCACAAGTTCAAATAATTCATCTGCTTCAATATCTTCATATTGTGTAAAATGATGGATTAGTTCTGACATTTGATTTTGAATGACTGCATGTTGGAATTTTGCGATTACCGCTTCAATATTTTCAGCTATTAAACTTTTATTAGTAATATTAATGTGAGGTAATCGGCCCCTCAACGTATTTAAATCAATCCTTGAGCCTCCTAAATCTCTAATCAAAAATTCCATTTTAAATTCTTGATCCAAATGAACAATGGTATTTTGCATATGTGCTTCTAAAGCAATACCATAATCTTGGATATACGCTATTAATGGTTTTATAAGCGTTAATGCATAATTACTAATAAATGTTTTAATTGAAGCTTTGCTTACTTTTAAACCAAGCCATTCTATATAACTATCAACAATAATTTGATTATCTACAGGGTTTCTGTTGACTAAACTTCCTGTTACTATCGTGAGACCAGTGTTTGAAATTTGTGGCTGATAGCGCACGATACAAGCTAATTGTCGTGCGCTATCTTCATCTGTATCAGCATGTAAACCATAGGGCTCCATAGCGACTTTCAATTGAGGATATACATCCATCATATCTTGTAACTCATAACTTAATTTCGGGCCATCAACGGTGGTTACTGATGAAACAGTTCTCACTGCACTTGTCGCCTGTACATTGATTGGTAACTTGACATGAAAAGATTTATCGAGCAAATCCATTGTTCTAAAAGACAATGTTGCTTTGGATTCTATGTCAAAGGGCGTCGCTAAAAGACGTTGTGTTTCTATCCAATGACCAAATTGTTGTGGAATAACATTTTCATATTGCCATGGATGTACAAGTATAATGCGATAATCTGCTAATTCTAAATCATGTGAAGCTAGAAATACTTTTATTTTATCTTTATATTCAGGAATGACTTGATTGATGATATATTGTTCATCACCTTCCATCGCAGTTGCTATACAAAATTGTTTATGAATAAGCATAATTTTCAATGGAATAATTTTTTCAAATTCCGGCGCATATAATTTAACTTCTTCTTTCGTTAATGGCAGCTTTGTTTTAGTTAAAGGATGCGTAGGATGGCCTTCCTCTACAAGACTTTCAGAATAAATTAAATCATTTACACCATTATTTTCTTTCATATGTTGAAGCCATGTAAAAAAGTTGATGGTCCTAGGCATTCTTGAAAATTTCAAACTATCACGAATGTTAGATTGTCTATGCTTAAAATTTTCATAACTCATCGCTAAACCTTCTCGGCTTGATTGTAACTCTGCAGTTAGTCTAGCGCTAATAGGAATATCAAATTGATTTGTTAATATTTCAAGTAATTGTTCCAAAGTTTTAATAGTGACACTTGCATCACCTTTAATATAACGTAGCTCACCCTCAAAAACATAACGCATTAACGGACTCTTTCTGATATAGTTAACAGCTAATGCTTGTCCTTTATATTGTAGTTCTACGCAGTTATCAAAAGATTTAAAAAACATTTTCTCTGGAAAAATATGTTCTTTAAGAATCGCATTAAACATGCGATATTGAATATTTAAATCTGCTGATTTCCATAAATGATGCATCATACAACATTGCCTCCGTTTCTTCTTTGTCTGTTAATCATGCCAAATATTAATGCAATCGTTAAGGTGCTTAATCCCATAATTATAAATGTTTCAATAACACCTATATATTCTGTTAAAAAACTCATGATCATAGCACCTAAAGGAATCATCCCCCTATCCATCATTACAACACTTAATACCTTCCCTCGATGCTCTGATTTAACACGATGTTGAAAATAAATCCTATTGGTTGTACGCGCCCATTGACTGAACAGACCGATTAAGAATATTGAAATAAAAAATAATATCGTATTCTGGCTAATACTGCCTAACAAAGAGACGCCAAATAATATCGAACTATAATAATACATCGTCACCATAGGAATATTTTCTAATAAATTAGGTAAAATCATCGTCGCAATAATTCCACCTATTGCGCAACATGTCATCGCTGTCCCAAACATCGTGACTTGTTCAGGGAACGTCTTATCTGTTAAAACTGGTAATAGTGAAGTATATGTAAAACCACTAGCCATGATAAACAAAGATGTTACAAATATCCTTGTACCCACGCTATTATCCTTAAAATATTCAAACACAAATTTAATACTCATTTGTTTTTCCACTTCATTATAATGCGGTTGTTCAAACTTTAGAGGCAAACATAGTATCAGAGATATTAAGTAACATATCGCTTGTATACTGAAACTTATTTGCGCGTTATAGTTTGCCATTACTAAACCAGCTATAGCAGGACCTATTGATCGACAAATATTAATAATAAATGAATGGTACGAAACCACCTGAGTTGTTGTTAAGCGTTTCGACAAATCTGGTAGCACAGATTGACGTACTGGTGTTTCTATTGCACTCATCATACCTCTACCCAAAGAATATAATAAAAATACTACAATCGGTATATCCCAATCTTGAAAGATTAAGACACACAGTAAAGTGGTAAGTAGAAAAGAGGAAGAGATAGTTATTTTCAGTAGTTTCCCCCTATTATATCGATCTGCTATTGCACCAGCCCATACACTTATGAGCAAAATAGGTACAAGGCGGAAAAAATTAATCAGTCCAAGATAAATTGCGTTATGATATAACGAATACACATACCAATTTAAAGTGATATGTCCAATCCAATTTCCTAAAAACAATAGGAAAGAACTTGAAAAAAAGTACTTTGCCATATTTTCACCCGACTTTTTAATTGATAATAATTATCATTATCGATATTATGGATTATACAAATATCCTATACTTTTGTAAAATAATATTTAGAGGTGCTTTATGAATTCAAAAAGTATTAACAACAATTTATCAAATAAAATGAACAATGATGAACAACATGCATTTGATTATTTATTATCAATCAATGAACAATGGGCACAATTGTTTTTAAATATGCTTTTAGAAAGTCGAGATAAAATATCTCAAAGATTAATTTCTTCATTACATAGAGAAAATTTAATAGACAGTCGGAGTTACAGTAAGATTATTTCTAACCAAGATTTGAACATTGTGCACTTACCAGCAAACAGCAAATTGTTATCCATTGCGTTCCCGAAAGTTAATAAGACGCTATATGCAACGATTACAGGAAATCATGCATTTGATCGTCTAGACGTTCAAGGACCATTTTATATTGAAGACAACGGAAATTACAATAGAGTCCAACATCCAAATGAAATATTAAATATTATTTTAACGATATCACCAGAGCTAGATAATGAAGCTAGTACACAATTTTATGAAGATTTGAACAACAGTGTCACAAATATGGCCATTGCATTAAGTTATCAAGCATACACATTAGAAAACAATAAAAAAAGCTTATATGAATTAATCATGAATGCAGAGGACAGTTATTTGAGTTCTGAACAGTTTGTTATTGAAGGTCACCCAATTCATCCGGGTGCTAAATTACGTAAAGGAATGACACCAGAAACTGTAATTAATTATTCAGCCGAATTTGGTAATGCCATATCCTTACAATTTATTTTAATACATAAATCAATAGCAAAAGCTCAGATTTATATTGAAGAAGAAAATGATTTACTTTTTAGATTGTTTGAAGGGTTAGAAGCAGCTGTTATGGATCATGTTGGTCATGATCAAGTTAATCAATATTACGTCATGGTCGTCCATCCATGGCAATACGACCATATCTTATTACAAGAATATAAAGAAGAATTAAAAACAAATCGATTGATACCAATTGATTATCAACAATCTTATTACGCAGGATTATCATTTAGAACTTTAATGCCCAAATATCCTAAAAAGTCACCTCATATCAAGTTATCAACCAATGTTCATATTACTGGTGAGATTAGAACATTATCTGAGCAAACTACAATAAATGGTCCACAAGTAACACATATCCTTAATGATATAAAACAAAAAGATTCATTATTTAAGCATATAAACGCTGATACAATAGATGAACTTGCTGGTATTCATTTTTATAATTCATTGGACAAAGTCACTACCAGAACTAAAAGAAGTGAACAACTAGGTACATTATTTAGAACCAATATTTATCATTTAATTAAAAATGAAACTACACCTATCATCCCTTCAGCGTTAGTTAGTTCAACTATATATAATAATGAACCATTAATTGTTTCGTTAATTAACAAATATAAAGAAAAAAATAAGTTTCCGACCTTTGAAATCGCTGCTTTATCTTGGATAAATCAATACGGTCAAGCTTTAATAGATATCACGATTCCTCTATATGTGAAATACGGTATCGCCCTTGAAGCACATTTACAAAATTCAATCGCTACATTTAGTGAAGATGGACGATTAGATAGGCTTTATATACGTGATTTTGAGGGGTTACGTATCGATCGCATACGCTTGAATAAGATGGGTTATAGTACTGCAAGTTTTCATGAAAAATCTTTAATTTTATCTGATCAACCTCAAACAGTATTTAATAAAGTCTTTTATTCAAGTATTCAAAATCATCTCGGTGAATTAATTGTCAGTATTACAAAATCAAGTGAAGATTCTAATTTTGAAAAGCAACTTTGGCAATTGATTCGAGATATTTTAATTGCTAAATTAAATGATATTGCAAACGATATAGATGACCAACAACGCGTGAAAAATATAAAATCAATCCTATTGGCACCCAAAATAGATTATAAATGTGTTACAACCATGCGTCTGACTGATGAAGCGGATTACTATACCTATATTAAAGTTGACAATCCTTTACATCAGAAATAAATATACACAATATATATACAAAAAATACCGGTAAAGGTAATCCTTTACCGGTATTTTTTAAATTATGCGTTATTGTAAGCCTTTATTTTCGTTGCTTGAATTTTGGCTTTTTTCATTTTTTTGTGACCATTCTTTTCTAGTCATCACGTCTTCAACACGCATATTCACTTCTACAACTTCAAGACCAGTAATATATTTTACTTGTTCTTTAACTAAATCTGTTACTTTGCGGAAAATTTTAGGTGCAGATTCACCATATTCTAAAATAACTTTTAAATCAACTGCAGCTTGTTTTTCGCCTACTTCAACGCTAACACCTTGTGTTACATTGTTGCTGCTTCCGAATGAACTAGAAATGTTATCAACGAAGCCGCCTTTCATTTCTAAAATACCATTTACTTCGCGTGCGGCAATACCAGCAATTTTTTCAATAACTTCGTCTGAGAACGTTAACTTATTTGTGAATTCTGGTTCTTGTTGCTGTTGTTGCTGCTGTTGTTGTTTTTCTTGCTCTTTTTCGTTTACTCCAGTTTGGTTATCATATGCTTGTTTTGCTTTATTGTTATCTACTGCCATAATTAATTCTCCTTTGTTATATAAGATTTTAAAATTAATAATATACTATTTAAATTAATTAACTCCATCGATTTAAGAAATTTAAAAAATCTTGCTTACGGTCTTTAGTATACCCAATACCAATACCAATTAAACATAAAACGATAATTAATATTGTACTCCAGAAACCTAACGTTAAAAATAATATGGCGATAATTAGAAATGCTAAAAATCCAATTATTCTCCATTTAAATGTTTTGAAAAAATCAACAACTTCTTGTGTAGAATCTTGTCTTTGTTGGTTATTATTGTTAGCCATGATAACCCTCCCTTACAACACACGTTTGCCTGAGGCTTTTTGATCTCTAACGTTAACCTCTAATTTTGAAACTGGTAATTCAGTGAAATGCTCAACATTTTGTTTAATGTCATTTCTTATTTCTTCTGTTAATGAACCAACTTGAACATCACCCGGAACAAAGAAATCAGCTTTTAAAGCAATATGTGATTTCTTTTTCTTGTTATATAGTTTCGCTATAACATTTGGTTGACGAATTTGGTCATATTTTACAAGTGTATCGTATGCAGATTTTTCAACTGCTTTTCTCGATACATAAATATGTCCATCTTCATAGTCTTTATAAAGTCCAGGTTTTCTATACGTAGGTTTAAACAAGCTAAATACAAGTATTAGACCTATTAAAATCAATAGAGCTGCTAAGCCAATTAACGTTGGTTCAAACCAATTAAATTGCTTGAAGTAGTCCTGGTACTCACTAATTCTAGAATCTTTGATATACATAAATAGTAAAAAACCAACGATGACTACGATTAATAGACCTAGTATAAAATTTTTAATTCGCTTCACCTCGTATGACACCTCCTATAGTCAAATTATATGTACATGTCATACATCTTTATACCCCGTTAAATAAACGTAAAAACATTTTAAATTGAAATTATAATGTATTTGGTAAAATAATTTTAATCACTGCCATGATGCATTTGTAATTAGGTATTTTTTTCATGATCTTGATTTGATTTTCGATATTGTAAATACTTTTCATCAGAAACAAGTAATTTATTGCTAGGACGCGGTTTTTCAATTGATAATGATTTGAATAGTGACCAAATCATAAAGATAATGACGATTGAAAAAGGCAAAGCTGCAATGATTAATAAATTTTGTATTGATTGTGTACCACCTGTATAAATCATAATCATCGCAAATAAAGCTAAAATAATCCCCCAGCTTACTTTTACTATACCGGATGGGTTTATACTACCTTTAGAACTCAACATACCAAGCACGTAAGTTGCTGAGTCTGCTGAAGTAACAAAGAAAATCATAATTACAATGAGCGTGATAATACTGAGTAAAAATCCTAATGGGAAATGCTCAAGCGTTGCAAATGTTGCAGTTTCAGTTGCCTCTTTAGCAATGTTGGCAATACCATTTTGCTGTAAATAAATTGCAGATGCCCCGAATACTGCAAAGAATAAAAAACAAACAAGTGCTGGTACAAAAAGTACACCTAAAATAAATTCTTTAATTGTTCTACCTCGAGAAACCCGAGCAATGAATATACCAACAAATGGCGCCCAAGAAACCCACCATGCCCAGTAGAAGATTGTCCACTGTTGTAACCATTGGAATTTCTCTCCACCTGCTTGTGGGATACGTAAACTCATATTAAAGAAATTAGCAATATAATCACCCAATGAATTCGTAAACATATTTAAAATGTTTAACGTAGGACCGACACAAAATAATGCGATCAAAACTACAAAAGCTAAAAACATATTAATATTACTTAAGTTTTTAATGCCTTTATCAATACCGGACCAAGCAGACCAGGTAAATAACACTGTAGCTATAACGATAATCACAACTTGTGTACCAAAATTAGAAGGTATTTTAAATAAGAAATTCAACCCTTCATTAATTTGTAATGCACCAAAACCTAATGTCGCAGCAACACCAGTTACTGTGGCAATAATTGCAAGCACATCGATTGCGCCACCTATTGGGCCTCGCATCATTTTTTCACCCAAAATGGGTCTTAATGTAGCACTAACTAATCCAGGATATCCTTTATGAAAATTAAAGTACGCAAACACGAGTCCAACAATTCCGTACACTGCCCACGCATGTATACCCCAGTGAAAAAATGAAAACTGCATCGCTTCATTTATAGCAGTTTGTGTTCCTGCTTTATGTATCGGTGTTAAAGTAAATGCGTGACTGATGGGTTCAGCTGTTGTCCAAAATACTAAGCCTATCCCCATACCTGCACTAAATAACATTGCAAACCATGATTTAAGTGAAAATTCTGGGTCTTCTCCCTCTTGACCTAAAGTTATTGTTGAATATCTAGAAAATAATAAATAGATAGATACAACTAAAATGGCTAATACTAATAGTAAATAATACCATCCAAAATTTACTGCAATAAAATTGGTAATTGCTTGTGTAACCGATTCCAATTGTTTAGGCGCAATTGCTCCATATATAACAAATAGCGTACAAATCGTTAACGCTACCCAAAAAACCACTGTTAATTTTCTAAATCGCATATTAACATGACACTCTCCCTTTACTTTATGGATAAAGTCCGTATAATTG